>WRMI01000007.1 GCA_009777175.1 Marinilabiliaceae bacterium | reverse complement strand
TGAAATTCGTATTACCAACTATTTTGTATCAAAAACCAAAAGAAATTGGCGAGAACAAGAAATTGCACAAACTCCTTTCAATGAAATTGTTAAAGATGGCTTTTTCGACATGGAACTTTGCCTAACCAAATTCAAACAGCATTATTCGGAAATATATACCGAAAAGCACTTAAAATTTTTGGAAAGAGACGGCAAGCTTATCTTCCTAACCTACTTAAAACCATTAATCAATGGTTATGGATTCTATCATTTTGAGCCAGAAACACGCGACTACGGCAAGATGGACTTGGTAGTAGATTTTCTTAAACAACAATTTATTATTGAGTTAAAATTATGGTACGGCAGCAGCAAGCACGAGGAAGCCTACGACCAACTTGCAAACTATCTGAAATCAAAAAATATGGAGTGCGGATACCTGTTAACATACGATTTCCGCAAAAAAAGAGACCCTTTATTACATGAAACACAATGGGTAAATTGGAAAGGAAAACGTATTTTTGATGTAATTTTGAGGGTTGGAGAGGAGGATAGTGATTAGCGGTTAGTGGTTAGTGGTTAGTGGTTAGTGATTAGTGGTTAGTGATTAGTGGTTAGTGATTAGTGGTTAGTAGGAGCAAACCTACGTGTTTGCCCTCTTCGGACAGACCCCACAACCTTTATACACCCCACGCAGCAGCACACGGTACGAGTGCCACGTAGATAACCCCGAGTAGGGGCGTACCCTTGCGGTCGCCCTAATAGCGCAATTCGTGGTATCACCAAAAATGCGACAGCTTTTGTTTGCGCCATCTTTTTCGTAATACTTTGTAATTTAATTTGATAACAAATGCCAAGTCAGGAGTTCATAATACAATTTAATTCCAGATCCGTAACAAATTATTCAGGTAATAATGTGTTTTGTATTCTTTTAGTCCGTAGTTGGAGGGACCCATAATTACTTCGCCGGTTACAATCAAATATTCTGTTTTGCAACAATTACAAACTGCTGATGTAGTTTTTTCTTCGTCTTTGATGGAAACAATGCAATTAGTTTGTTGGTCGTGGGGGCAATATCTTTCGAATGCACGATATGTATCACTTTTATAAACAATGACTCCCGAGTAGCCAACTCGCATCTTAATTTTCGTCTGATAATCTTCTACATCGACAAGAACAAAAGAATCCTTTCCAGCATATTTGTCATCGGCAAGGTTAATAGTAACATCAAACCTAATATTAGGTACAATGTTATTTTTGTCGCATCCTAAAAGGAAAAAGGGAATAAGTAGGAGTTTAAAACTCCCACATATCATGCTCCATGCGGAAAATTTCATATTTAATACGTTCCGATTCGAGCATTGCTTCCACGCCTACCGCATAATCGCTAATTTGACGGTTATTGTAAACGTTTGATTGTTTTACTACGTAACTACCAAAGTATCGTTTTAGGAAAAGGTCGTCAAAAGAGCGCCGTTGAGCGTCGTTACCCTGAATAAAGGTTTCATGACGTGCAAATAGAGGGCGCGCCTCGTTATAATTTATCCAGAAGGTCTGTTTTTTGGTAACATTGCCGTCGTCGCCAACAGTTTCAAGAATTGGACATAATCCGATGATACGTACATCGAGTCGCGAATAATTCCTGTCAAAAAACCATAACTCTTTAACCATTATTTGTTTAACGTCGTCGCTTCTTACATCTTGTTGAATAACCCTCATTTCCATCATACCTGTTTCAACGTTCATAACTTCGGAGGTATCGGCAGAGGCACCCATCGCAACTAAAATGTCGTCAACGCCAATTTGAACTTTGAATTCGTCGTCTTTGGTTGAATAAGCGGGTAAACCTTCATACCTGATTCCATGTAATAATAAATTTATCAGGCTGTAACGGTCGTCCATTGTTGTTGTAGGATAATATAATGGCAAATTCATTCTTTCACGTAAATCAATTATTCGCCATATACGAGTAGACCAATAAACATCTGCTTCTCTTACAAAAACGTAAGGTATCGGTTTGTTATTAACAACATGTTCCTTTGTGTATATGTTGTCAAGTTCGTTAGTCTGTGCTTCGGTTTTTAAGCTGAGCAAAATATTTGTCAGCATAATTAGAATAATAATTACAAACGCTTTTTTCATTTTTATCTATTTTTATTATTAATATTTTGTTAATCAATTATAAATACAATTGGGGATAAATCTCGTCGTGTACCTCCGGGACCTATTGCTTTAATATTATCAAAAATAACTTTATTTCCTCTACCTACACCGGAAATCAAATCTTTTTGTGCTTGTGTCATAGCGCGGCTATTAGAAATTTCTTCTACTTCATAACCACCTCTTGTTGCTGACACTCTAAATGATGTAACGTCCCATTTAAGGTCAAAGTCAAAATCTTCACCCATTGTAGCCAAAACACCTGTTTGAGCAACTAGTGTTGCTTTTGTAATTTTGCCTTCATTTTTTCCGCCTACCAACGCGAAGGGATTAGGAACACGTTTGATACGAAATTCTTTTTTCCCCATACTTTTATCTGCGTTGTTCATCCTTGCAGTTACAAAAATTTCAACCTTCCCGCCTACCTTACCTGATTCTGGGGTTACAATATATTGATTCCCTTTTTTGACAATTGAGGCATTAGATGCAGAAACTCTTAGATCTTCACTTGGTACACCAGGAACTGATACTTCTACAGGATTTTCTATTCCTGCATAAAAAACGTTCATCTTAGAAGGTGAAACTACAAGATCTGGCGTTGCCACAAGATATTCGCCTGAAATAGGATATATTAAGTCGCGAGTTCCGTCTGGGCTTTTAATTGATAATTCGCCACTCCATTTTTGAAGCCCTGCACCGCTCGCAACAGAACGCATAATTCCTACTCCTCTTGCATCATCCATTACAACGTTTCTTCCGGGTATGTTAATTGTAGGAGGTTGAGTGGTATCACGCGCCGCAATCATTATTTCGGCATAATATTCGTCACCCGCAATAACATAATTTGACCTTTGAACAACAAATGCGTCTACTTTATTGAATTTAAAAGATTTTTCATCAAGTTTTGCGTAAATATAATTTACAACATCAGACTCAAAATTTCTTACGGATGTTTGTAACTGACTCATTAAAGCCATTGATGCTGCCAATGGAATAAACTGAAATTTCTGACTCTCCCAGGTTGCATTTGGTTCATTGCTAACTTTAATAGGTTCAATAGAAAGTCCTATTTTGATAGATTCTTTTAATGCAGAATCAGTAACAGATTCTAAAAGCAATTCTCGAAATTCAACAATTTTTTCTTTTAGTTCTCTGCTTCGTCTTCCGTTTTCGCCGGTTATCATTATTTGTGCTGCGGCATCTTTGTTAGATATCGCGTTTTCATAATCTTCGGGTGTGGCTTTTTTATCTGCTTGTGTTGCCATCAACGATTTGTACTCTTGAATGAGTCCTACTAAATCATCAGCCTTTTCTCTAATTGCTTGTGCTTCTTCCCAACTTTTTCCTACTTTTGCTGGATTCATATCGTAAGCGTTTGCAAAATCGTAATACAAAGAAGAGCTTTTAGCCTCGATGGTACTTTTAGATTGCAAAATCGTTTTATCAATAAAAGCGAAAGCATTTAACAGGGACGCAGAAACGTTTAAGGCAAGCATTGCCGTTAGCATAAGATACATCATTCCGATCATCTTCTGCCTCGGGGTTTCGGGACAATTTCCACCGCTCATTTTCTTAAATTTTTTGTTTGGTTACTATTAATTATCTATTTGTATTAAGAACGCTTAACATGTTACCGTATATAACGTTCAATTCGCCTAACGACTGATTCAGTTTGTTTACTTCAGAAACTTGTGCATTGATACTCGACAAGTGCATTTCGTAAACAGAATTTATTGCCGATAGGTTGCTGTTTGCGTTGTGAATGCTTTGGTTGTAACTTGTTGCGCCGACTGAAAGATCTTGAACTTGCTTTGTCATGGATTGCTCCATTGTTTTATAGAAGTTTATCAGTTGGTTACCAGAAGCTTGAATGGCATCTGAAACGTTTTCGCCAGATTTTGACAATGTTTCGGATACTTTAACGCCACCCTCAGCAACGTATTGAGATGCTTTAATGTAGCTTTGACTTAGAGCATCTGAGGATTGTTTGAGGGTTTGAGTTGTTTCGATGACATTATTGCCCGATTGAGCAAGTGCATCTGAAAGTTTAACTCCTCCGTCTACAACTGATTTAGATGCAGCCGCAAAACTACCTACTAAGCTTTGTGATGACTGTTGTGTTGTCTGATTAACATTTTCACCTAATTTAGCGAGTTCGTTTGCAAATTTATTACCACCATCAACAACTGATTGCGATGCGGCAACAAAACTACCCATCAAGTGTTCGGATGATTGGCGTGTTGCTTGATTAACATTTTCGCCAGATTTTGATAAGTCATCAGCAAATTTTACGCCGCCGTCAACAACTGTTTTTGCGGCTGTAACAAAACTCTCGGTCAATGCTTCAGATGACTGTTTAATGTTTTGAGTTGTCTGTTCTTGCACTTGCGCCAATGAGTTTACTGAGCCAACCACGGCAGTAAGTGAAGCTAAATATGCAGAAGTTGCATTCTTAATATCATCAACATTAGCCAGTTGGTCGATTGTTTGAGTAAAATTGCTTATACCGCTTTCAAGCTGCGCCATTGCAGCGGGATTAAGTGCTGCGGTCGGTGCATGTCCAATTGACATGTCGATGCTGCTCATTGCGGGGGATGAAATACTTGCTGCTGGTCCGTATGAACTACTCTCGGTAGATTCAAGTCCGACTAATTCGGGGTAAACGAGGCTCCAATCTGGCATCTCGTGCGGGGGCTCGAAGGATGATAAAAAGAATATTAATGCTTCTACTCCCAGACCTGCTGTTAGCGCTACTCCTGCGCCAGGAAAGTGCATAATTTTAAATAATGCACCCATAATTGCTACTGCGGCACCCATACCGTAAACTTTACTCATTATTTTTTTGTAAATTGGGCTGCCAAAAAAACCGGTTCCACTACTCATGCTTGTTATCTATTTAAATTATTAGTTACTTATTTTATTTTAATCGCCGAGTATATCTCTTACGCAGCGAAATCCTATATATGTTTTTGCTGTATCCTGATATTCATACGTTCTTGTTGCGTTCTGCAAGAAAAGACCTACATCTTTCCATGAGCCGCCTCTAATTACTTTACGTTTTAAGACAACGGGGTCATCGGGGAGTGCATTATACTTATAATCAGGTCTTAAATCGTGCATAAAACTATATGCTGTTTCGTCAAATGCGCTTGATGTCCATTCGGCAACGTTTCCAGCCATATCGTACAAGTGGAAATCATTTGGCGCAAAAGATGCAACGGGCATCGTGTACATACCGCCGTCATCACCATACCTACCCCTTAAAGGTTTAAAGTTTGCTAAAAAACAGCCTTCGTTGTTTCTCGTATAAACGCCTCCCCAAGGATACATATTGCTTTTGAGGCGTCCGCGAGCGGCATATTCCCATTCGGCTTCGCTTGGAAGACGGTAAACATGAACAACAGGTTGTCTTTTTTGGGTCAAATAGTTATTCAAAAGTTCTGACCGCCAAACACAGAATGCGGTAGCCTGTTTCCAATTAACTCCTACAACGGGATACTCGTCATAACCCGGATGCCAAAAATACATCTCTGCTTGGGGTTCGTTGTAAGAATAGGTAAAGTCAGCAATCCATACCAAAGTGTCGGGGTATGCGGGAACGCGGTCTTTCATAATAAATGCCGACCTGTCCCGTATGGGTTGTGATTCTCCTTTTGCATTATAGGCTTCTCCTTCGTAGGAGTTTGTCTCGAAATTATACCTGTTTGTTTTTAACGCAGCTTGTTGTAAATCTACCCATTCATATTCATAAATGAGCTTTCGGGTATCAATTTCTTTTCGCCTATAAAATCTTTCATGCTCGGGGAGATAAAGTTCTTCAAGTATTTCTGCATGTTCGTCTCTGTTCCACATAATTTTGGGTTTCCAATTTAGAAATGGAGGATTGATTTCATTACCAAATCTATCTTCGGCAATTAGGAATTCATCGATTTGCTCTCCCAGCATACGTCGAGCAATGGAATCGCGCACCCAATTAACAAATTGCCTGTATTCGCTATTTGTTATTTCGGTGTCATCCATGTAGAACGATGTTAATGACACGGTTCTGGTCTGGGTATTCATTGCTTGAGTTACATCTTGGTCGTTAGTTCCCATTAGGAAACTACCTTGTTCAATAAAGACCATTCCATAAGGTTCGGGCTCATGAAATGCTGCGCCACGCCCGACACCTACAAGTTCTCCGTTACCGGATTTTCCACATCCACTCAAAACTGCGAGGAAAATGGAACCTACTAAAATTGTTCTTTTCATTGTTATATGTTATTCTTAATCAGTTTATTACATAATATAAATCGTCCCTTTTCGGATGCAATTATACGATATTTATTTTAATTAGTTACAATTTTTTTATTTTTTTTCAATTTTTTTTTACTTTTTCAATTTTTTTCATGCGTATTTTAACGAAATAAATTTTATTTTGTTACATTTTTTTCAAATTTTTTTATCTTTTCAACTTTTTTTCATGGGTACTTTAACGAAATAAATTTTAATTTGTTGCATTTTTTTCAATTTTTTTGTATTTTTTTTCAATTTTTTTTCAAGGATATCTTACTGATTTATATCTTTTATTTTTCTTACCAAAGTCAATATCAAATAGATAGCCAATATAAACTTCGTGTGTTCCACTTGCTCTCAAAGCGACAACCGAAGTTGGAATATCGAAACTATATCCAACTTTTATTCCGTTATTAAGTTCTATCCCCAAAAGCAACGCAACTGCATCTTGATAACGATAGGTTACTCCGCCCCAAAATCTTCCTTTATACAAAAGTAACATGTTTATCTCAAACTGCCAAATTGCTTCCGATTTTTTTACCATAAAAGATGGTTTAAGTACTATTGGAAACTCCCATAAAGAGTAATTATAACCGGCTGTTATATAGGTTGTTCTCGGAATATAAATGTTAAATTCATCTTTAAAGTTTGGCGATGGTCTAAAAAGATGTAAAAAAGAAATTCCTGCAAAATATTTTTCTGTTCTGTAAAAAGCGCCTAATCCCAAATCTACACCTATTCCCGATACTTCTGTATTTGGAACGAGAGGGTCTGTTTCAAAATGATAATCGCCGCCACCCGTTGGCGCAGTAGTTAGTCGTGTGCCATCTAACGCTACGTTAATAATTCCGAGATTTGCGCCAACGCTAATTTTGCCGTCCCATAAATCATATCTTTGAGAAACTAAACCTTGAATAAATAAATTGCTATAAAATCCAATTCTATCATTTACGAACATAAGCCCAGCACCACCCGGATTACCCGATATATGAATTGGCATATCAATGCTTACTGCCGTTAGTTTTGGATAACCTTCGAAACCTATATATTGATGCCTTTCTACTACAAAAGTGCTTATTTGTCCACTCATACCCGCATGTCCGGGATTATAAAGAGTAGGAAAAAACATATATTGGCTATGTTGTGAATCAAACTGTGCGTGTAAACTTACTGATTTTAAACAGAATAATACCAAAATAAGCAAAACAACGGCACTATTTTTCATAAATAAACGCCACCATTTATCAGGAAACTCATTATTTTTTGCTTTCAAATATTCGTCTTGTGTGCAAGAAAATATTTTTTTGTTATTATTTTCGCTTGGTACTTCCATCCACCATCTTCCGTTTGCTTCGTTATTATAAAAACGAATCTCTTTTTCGGCGGCATCCAAATAGACAATGTAATTTTTATAACGCTTATGTTCGGGGTCGGGGAAATCAGCGCTTCTGCCGCGCATTCCATCAATAAAATGCCAAATCATGTGCGCTGCTAAAGCAGGATTATTATATTTATTTTTTCCTGTTTCTGCAGTTACCTCAAAAATTCCTATAATGGACAAATTGTCGCTTAAACCCGCATATCTGCAAAGTTTACAGGCTTCATAAGGCTCGATGCCATGAGGTGAAGCAATGTTTGGTGCAAATGCATCTTTTCCAATAATAGAACGAAAATCGAAACTGAATATATCGGAATCCCGTATTGATACCTCTGTTTTGTTCAAATCAATACCTCTGATTTCGGACAATAACTGTATATCGTAATAGTTTGATTTTATTGCTTTTACAATGCTTTCGGACAACAAATAACTATGTGTTCCCAAAAATATTAAATCTTCGAGTGATTCCTTATTATTATGGTCTAATATTTTATTGACCCATGCTCGCGATGAAAAATCTTTGCCTGTAACGTCTATATCAATCATTGCGTCTATTACGGAAATAATTATACTTTTTCTGATGTTTGATAGAGCTTCGTAAGCAGGAACGGTTAAATCCTGTGTTCCGCCAACAATTATCAGGGTGTTGTTTTTTTTCAAAAATCTTTCTGTAACTTCTTTCAGCGCTTCATATCTATCTTTGACCGTTTGACCTTTAATATTACCTACATCGAACATTTTAAGCCCGATAAATCCGCGTAAACCGTATAATTGATTCCTTATTATATTAGGCGATTTTGAACTGTTCTTGTTATCTTGAGAATTTCCCGCTTCGGGAACGCCAATTAGAATAGTAGAATTTTCCAAGTCAGTAAATAACTTAGGGTCACCCTCAAAAAATGAAGTGTTTCCACATAGCGATTCCGCATGAGGTATGCCGCTAATAGTGTTCCACTTATGCGGGACGGGATCTAAATAATATTCTAAATCTCTCAATATTTTACTTTATTATTTTTTCGTAGTTTTTTTTCTAACTACAACTTTTTTCTTCGGTTCAGATTTTTTTACTGTTGCCGAAACTTTTTCAATTTTTGATTTACTTGCTTTCTTTTTTTCTCCTTCACTAACAATTTTTAAGGCATCTTCTAAGGACAACATACTGGGATTTTGCGACTTAGGAACAGTGAAATTATTCCCTTTGAAACTAACGTAAGGTCCGTATTTTCCTGACAAAATTGTCAATTCCGACATTTCGTTAAACGTTTTAATTATCTTTTTATTGTCTTTTTCATTTTTTTCTTCGATTAATTCGATAGCTCTTTCTAAAGTGATTTCTAACGGGTCGTCAATTCCTTTCTTTAAAGAGGCAAATTTTTGGTCATGCCTGACATAAGGTCCGAAACGTCCAATTCCCACGACAACTTTTTTATTTTCATACATGCCCACTTCTCTGGGTAATTGAAAAAGTTTCAATGCTTCTTCTAAAGTAATTGTTTCTAAGTGTTGGTCTTTTGCGAGAGATGCGAATGCCGGTTTTTCTTTTTCGTTGTCGGAGGATTTTCCTATTTGTGCCATGGGTCCGAAACGTCCAATTCGTACAATAACAGGTTTTCCTGTTTTGGGGTCATTTCCGAGAAGTCGCTCGCCGGTATTTCTATCAGATGTTTCAATAATTTTTTCAACATGTTTGTGAAATGGAACATAAAATCTATCGATGGACTTTTGCCAATTAAGTTTTCCATCTGCGATGTCGTCAAATTCTTTTTCTACATTTGCCGTAAAATCATAACTAACAACGTCAGGAAAATGTTGAACTAAAAAGTCATTTACCACCATACCAATATCTTCGGGGAACAATTTTGAACGTTCGGCACCTGTGATTTCAGATTTTTCTTCTTGCGTAATTTTTCCTTTTTGTAACTTTAAGTATTGATATTTTCTTGGCGTACCAGCTCTATCGGTTTTTATTACGTATCCTCGTTGCTGGATTGTACTGATAGTAGGTGCATAAGTTGATGGTCTTCCAATGCCTAACTCTTCTAACTTTCTGACAAGACTTGCTTCTGAATATCGCCATGGTTTTTGGTTCCAACGTTCTCTTGATTCCATAATATCTAATCCAAGTTTGTCGTTCTCTTTGACAGGCGGTAAAAGGCTAACCGCATCGTCATCTTCTTTTTCAACGTCAGTAGATTCAGAATATACTCTCAAAAAGCCGTCAAATTTTATTACTTCACCTGTTGCGATGAATTTTTTGTCGGAATTACTAATATTAATAGTTACAGTGGTTTTTTCTATCAATGCATCCGCCATTTGTGAGGCTAATGTTCTTTTGTAAATTAAATCGTAAAGTCTTTGCTCGGTGTTAGTTCCAGAAATTTTTGGGTTGTTCAAATTTGTTGGGCGAATTGCTTCGTGCGCTTCCTGTGCGCCTTTGCTGGTAGTTTTATATTTTCTAACTTTAACATATTTGTCTCCCATTTCGTTCTTAATTTGATTAACAGCCTGACCGATAGCACTATCGGCAAGGTTTACAGAATCGGTACGCATATAAGTAATTTTTCCCGATTCGTACAATTTTTGTGCAACAGACATTGTTTGTGAAACAGAAAAACCTAATTTTCGGGATGCTTCTTGTTGCAATGTAGATGTTGTGAACGGAGCAGCCGGCGTTTTTGTATATGGTTTTTTTACAATATTCTCTACTTTAAAATCTGCTTTAGTGCATGACTGTAAAAATGCAAGTACCTCTTTCGAAGTTTTGAAACGATAATTAAGTTCTGCTTTCAAAGAATTTGCCTTATCTTTTATATTTTCGACAATGAAAATTGCATTAGTTTTAAAAGAAGATTCTGAGTCAAAAGCGTAAATTTCTCGTTCTTTTTCGACAATTAATCTAACCGCTACCGATTGTACTCTTCCTGCTGATAGTGCGGGTTTAACTTTTTTCCAAAGTACGGGTGAAAGTTCATATCCGACCAATCTGTCTAATACGCGTCTTGCTTGCTGCGCATCAACAAGGTCGATGTTTATTTGTCGTGGATTTTGTATCGCTTTAAGAATCGCCTCTTTTGTTATTTCGTGAAAAACAATGCGTTTAGTTTTTTTCATGTCAAGCCCAAGTACCTCAGAAAGATGCCAAGCAATGGATTCTCCCTCTCGGTCTTCGTCGGAGGCTAACCATACCGTATCCGCTTTTTTTGAAAATTGTTTTAAATCTTTTATTACATTAGATTTTTCGGGCAATACGACATATAGCGGCGTGTAATTGTTTTTCATATCTATTCCGAAACCCTTTTTTTCCAAATCGCGAACATGACCTAAACTCGATTTGACAAGATATTCAGATCCCAAAAATTTTTCAATAGTTTTTGCTTTTGCAGGTGATTCTACAATTACTAAATTTTGTGAAGATTCATTTGGTTTTTTTGCCATTATTGATCTATTTTATTACTAAAAAAAAGAAAAAAATCGGCGGCAAAAATATAAAAAATGAACAAGAAAAATATAATTTGAATATTTTTTGGTAAAAAATTTTTGAAAAAGTTATGGTTTTATTCGAAAAATGGTTGTATCTTTGCAAAAAATTTTACGGCTTTGAAAGATAGTTTTCAGGACTTCGACTGCCTGTAAAAGTCGTAGAATAAGTAAAAAATAATTTAGAAGTCCACTAAAAACCAATTTGTATCACTATGAAAAATAGATTATTAGTGTTCATTACGGCAGTTGCTATCATATTTGGATTAGCATCTTGCAAACCAAAAACTACAGAAATTTCTGAAATGCAAAGAAAAACTGAAGAATTTGTTATTATCGATTTGAGTTCTGATTTAGTTGGAACGCTGACTGACAAAGAAAAAGCCATGCTTCCAATTCTTATTGAAATAGCAAATATTATGGACGATTTGTTCTGGAAACAGACATTTGGCGACAAAACCGAACTCGATACCATTCAAGACAAATGGACAAAAGAGTTCGTGAAAATTAATTACGGTCCGTGGGAACGGTTGAACGACAATAAACCTTTCGTAAACGGATACGGTATGAAACCCGACGAAGCGCAGTACTATCCTCTTTACATCACAAGAGAAGAATTTGACGTTTTCGACAACCCCGACAAAAACAGTTTATATACTGTACTCCGCAGAGATGAAGATGAAAATCTTATAACGGTATGGTATAGAGACGAATACAAAACCGAAATTGATAAAGTATGCAATTTGTTGGAAAAAGCAATTGAACTCGCCGAAGACGAAGGATTAAAAAATTATTTAATCGAGCGAAAAAAAGCATTCGAAACAGACGATTACTTTGCGAGCGACATGGCTTGGATGGACATGAAAGATAGCAACATTGATTTTGTTGTTGGTCCAATTGAAAATTATGACGACAATTTTAATGAAATGAAAGCCTCCTACGAAGCCTTTATTTTACTGAAAGACAATGCAAGGAGTGCCGAGTTAGCAAAATTTGTAGCAATGTTGCCTGAACTTCAAACCGAATTGCCCTGCGAACCTGAATATAAAACGTTCGTTCCCGGTACTGAGTCAGATTTGAATGTATACCAAGCAGTATATTACGCCGGTGACTGCAATGCAGGAAGTAAAACCATTGCAATTAATCTTCCTAACGATTACAGAGTTCATGAACTGAAAGGTACACGTAGACTACAATTAAGAAACAGTATGGAAGCAAAATTTAACCATATTTTGTTGCCAATCGGTAAACTAATTTTAGAACCAACTTTGCATAACAATCTAAAATTTGACGCATTCTTTTGGAATGTTACATTTCACGAAGTAGCGCACGGTTTGGGCATCAAAGAAACTATCAACGGAAAAGGCGGCGTTGACGAAGCACTCAAAAACGAAAGAACATCATGGGAGGAAGCAAAAGCAGATATTTTAGGACTTTTTATGGTTTGTAACCTAATAGAAAAAGGGGAAATAACTAATATTACTGTTGAAGATGCAATTGTAACGTACATTGCAGGAATAGTGCGCTCAGTACGTTTTGGCGCATCAAGTTCGCACGGTAAAGCAAATATGATGTGTTACAATTATATGGAGCAAGTTGCTGCATTCAACCGCAACGAAGATGGCTTATATCATATTGATTTTGAAAAAGCAAAAGAATCAATCAACACTTGGGCAGAATTAATACTCAAAACACAAGGAGATGGCAATTTTGAGTTCGCACAACAATACCGAGAAAAAAATGGCGGAATTACTCAAACATTGCAAGCCGACCTTGATAAAATAAATAGTGCAGGAATACCTATCGATATTAGGTTTAATCAGGGACTAAAGGTGTTGGGATTAGAATAAATGTCGTTGCTAATCTACATTATTCATAATGTTTCTTATTTTTAACGCAAAGTCGCAAAGTTGAGAACGCATTAATAGTTTTCAGTTTTCAGTTATTTTTGTGTCCCTCTGTGGTTAAAAAATATTTTCATTTCTTATGAATAATGCAAGCTGATATATTAAGATAATGAAAGTGGTGCTATTGTACTGCCTACGAAAAGTGGCATCAATTGATTGAATTTTTAAAATTATTAGGGTATTAAATGTATATAAATAAAGAAATATGGAAGCAGTACTAGAAAGGAAAAAAAGTTTTCGTCCAACTCCAAATCCGATACAGGAAGAAGACGTTTTGACTTATGAAACCTTGCTGCAACGCAAACTCGAACAACAAAGGCTTATTACGGCAGGAATTATCGAAAAACCGAGAATCCAGTGGGGATTTACACCCGAAGAACGAAAAGAATTTGACAATGGGCACTCAGTAGGAGAAGTATTTGATAATATTTCACACAAATATGGCTTCTAAAAAAATTATTATCAGCGAAATGGCAGAAGAATCAATAGGCAGATACTTGATTAAAAGCATTTATTTCAGAAATTTGCCGATTAAATTTAAACCTCTTTATTACCTTGAAAAAGAGACATCAATTCTCTGATTTGTTTTGATTTTTCTTTATTCCCTAAATCAGAATAGGAATATTGCAAATTGTTCAACATCCTCAATACAATATCTTGATTCTTACATGGCATAAAATAAGAGAGTCTTGGTTCCAGATTTTGTCGGTGAATAAAAAAGAGTATATCATTTCGTCCGAAAACAGCACCTCGGTTAACAGGATTGATATAAAAAAGTACTGAAACTTCTGATTCTGTGTTTAATAGGGGAGTTACTTCTTTTTCGTCCAAGTATGCCAAAACGAAGTTTTTGGGCAAATTGACTCCGTAAACCGGCAAACCGAGACTTTGTGCTATAACGGCATAAATAATCGACAGAGACAACGGATTTCCTTGACGTGTTTCAAGGACATCATTGATGTAAGAATTTTGAGGTGCCGTAAAATTACTATTATTTCTCGAAAATCCATGTACATCAAACAAAAAATAGTTTATTATTCGAATTTTTTCTAAAGCCGTCAAATTGTTATTAAGTTCTAACCAAATATCTTTACGTATTTTGTTTATTTTTTCAAGAATATTTTCATAAACGAGATTAGGATATTGAAATCGTGAAACCAAATAAGCACCATAAAGAAGTTTTTCTGTTGGTGATTCAATCCACTCTTTGAACCTTTTTTTAATATCTTCAAATAATAACGAACTGATTAATTTTTCTAAACGTAATTGATAATCAACATCTTGTGTATTATTTCTAACTTTTTCTAATTCGGGAACAATTTCAACGTTTAGATTCAGCAATTCTTTTTCAACCGACAAAAAAATAATTTCATCAGGGTCGTCAAGTAACGAAATCAATGCGTGTAACTTATCCATTTTTTAGTATTTAGTAGTGAGTAGTTAGTATTCAGTAGTTAGTATTCAGTAGTTAGTATTCAGTAGTTAGTATTCAGTAGTTAGTATTCAGTAGTTAGTAGTCAGTAGTTAGTAGTCAGTAGTTAGTAGTCAGTAGTTAGTAGTCAGTAGTCGGTAGTCGGTAGTCAGTAGTCAGTAGCCAGTTTTCAGTGAATGAGTGAAATAAGTAAATACGTTTTTAGTTTTTTATGAATAAATGAGTTAATAATCACTAACCACTAACCACTAACCGCTAACCACTAACCGCTAACCACTAACCGCTAACCACTAACCGCTAACCACTAATCACGAACCACTAACCATTACTTTATTGATCAAAAGAATTTAAAACGTGTTCTACTAATTTTTTCATTTCACTTTTGTAGTTTTTGCTGAATGTACCTGCTAAACGGTTTGCAATAATCAGACAAATAGTTGCTGCTTTATGTCCTAATAATGCTGAAAGTCCGTATATTGCGGAACATTCCATTTCATAATTAGTAATTTTCATTCCTTTGTGTTCAAAACTTGAGATATTATTGTTCAAGTTAGGCTGTGCGAGTGGTATTCTAACTACTCTTCCCTGTGGTCCGTAAAAACCGGAAGCCGAAATTGTAACCCCTTTAATTGTTTTGTTTGAAATAAGTTTCGAAATCAAGCTCTTGTCAGCATCAATAACATAAGGAGCTGGAAGTTTTTCGTTCCAATTAACTGACTGAGTGAAATTTTGCTCGAATTCTAAATCACAAACATTATTTCTACCGTCATAATAGTTTAAAAGACCATCAAAGCCAATAGCTTTTTCAGAAATTAGCCAACTATCAACGGGAATATTTTCCTGCAATGCGCCGGATGTCCCAATTCTAACAAAATTAAGCGATTTTTTTTCTTTCTTAATTGTACGTGATTCAAAATCGACGTTCACTAAAGCGTCAATTTCGGTAAGAACGATATCGATATTGTCAGTACCAATTCCGGTTGAAAGTACCGTAAAATGTCTTTTTTTGTAAAGACCTGTTTTCCAAACAAATTCGCGATTTTTACCTTCAAAAAGAATATCTTCGAAATATGAAGATATCATTTTCACTCTATCCGGATCGCCTACTAATATTACATTAGAAGCCAACTCGTATGGCTTCATATTAAGATGAAATATCGAGCCATCCGGATTTATTATTAATTCTGATTCTGCTATTCTCATAAATATGGGTTTAATAGATATTTGTATTTTAAGTGCTATAATTAAAATTTAACGGCGCAAAATTAGATAAATTTTTTGAATTACATACTCAGAAATAGATGTTTTATTATAAAAAAATTTATTTTGTAGAAAAAATAAGGATATAGACTTAGACTGCATTATTCCAAGATATTTAATGCAAAGTCGCAAAGTTGAGGACACAAAGAGCGCAAAGTGGTTTTTGTTTTTGTACGTAACTCTAATTTCGCAGGTGGGTTGTACCCCGAGTTGCGCTTACGCTAACTCGGGGTTATCTACGTGGCACTCGTACCGAGTGCTGCAGTGTGAGGTGTATGGAGGTTGTGGGGTTTAAACTTATGGGATTCGTGGATTTTTTTAGAATATAGTAGGGACAAGATGTACCATATCTACAATCTTATTACTTGATACTCAAATCTCATTACTTTTTCTTTGTGTTCTTTGTGAAACCTTTGTGTACTTTGTGGTATGAAATTTTTAACGCAAAGTCGCAAAGTTGAGGACGCAAAGTCGCAAAGGAGGTTATTTCCAAACAAAAAGCCGCCCCATAACCGAGGCGACTTTATTATTATTTATTAGCCACTAACTACACTAATTAGCACGATTTCCTTTGTGTTCTTTGTGAAACCTTTGTGTTCCTTTGTGGTTTAAAGATTCTACCACGAAGTCGCACAAAGGATTTTCACAAAGTCGCACAAAGGTTATCGTTTTACGATTTTAATGGTTTCATTTTCAATACGTAAAAAATAGACTCCATTTTCCAAATGCGAAATATCAATATCTACGGTTGCACGGTTCACGGTAAACGGTTCACGGTGAACGAGGCGACCTGCCGCATCAAATATCTCTATTTGGCGTATGTTATACGCCCCTACCTCTGATAACTGATAACTGAAAACTGAAAACTCCCCACTCGTCGGATTTGGATAAACAGTTAATTGCGACATATTTATCGCATTTATATCTACTACTGTTGTTCCTAATCCTATCATATATGGGTTTGTTGGGTTGCCAAAGATTGCATCGGAGGCGAAGTTTATTGTGCTGTTGTTGGCGATATGTTCGGTTTCGGTGGCATGGTCAAAAACTTTTAGTTTTATGGGTTCGTTGCCGTTACCGTAAATCATTAGGAACGCTACATATCGGTTCAGACTTTCTACATATTGCAAAAATGCTGTTCCGCGACATTCGTCTCCGCTGAATGCGCCAATTTCAATCACATCGCTTGCCAATTCTACGTCATCGTGGACTACCCTTGCGGTCATGGTCATTGTTGAGGAGTAGTTGGAGATATTTACTTCCCATTTTGAGTCGATAGTTGTATTATTTGGTGGAGCCATTTGTGGCATTCCTTCTATTCCCTGCGGTATTGTTGATGGATAAATCAATGTTTGCGAAGTACCGCTATTTGAAAAATACATATAACCTTTGCCCGACTGCATAAATGTTAAAGTTCCCATCCAACCGTTTGAGCCTGAATATACTGCATAACCGTTTTGTCCTTTAATTTGGTCGTCAATATTTGCGTCAATTCCTGCTAAAGCGCTGTTTACGGGAAGCGTAATCGCAGGAACATAACCAATCCAATTCCAACCTTGATTAATGTTAATCGGAGTTGTTGCAGGGTTTGCAGGCTGCCCTGTCAGTACCAAAGCGTGCGCTTGAACATTTTTTACCAAATACATACTTTTTTCGGATATTTCGGCAAGGTTTCCAACCCAATTAGGTTGCTGTATAAATGCGTCTCGTCCTTTAATCAGTTCGCCAGAAGTGATAAGAGATTGTTTCATTTGATTGATAATAGACGGATTTTCATTTAATATATTTGTCGAAATCCAATTCCAACCTTGATTAAGATTAATAATTTGTTCAGTAATGTCGAGGGCGTTGAAAATCACAGGGTTAGTAATGTTTCCAATGATTGTCGATGGTGCAAAATGAATATCGTTAATAGATGTTTCAATTTGCGGATAGATACGTCCTGTTGAGGCGTCCCACAGTTTGAAAATCAATGGTTTATTGTTATGCTGCGCATTTCCATAAATATTTGCAAATGTAAAATATGCATTATTAGAACTCATAAATGTTGGCGAGGTAACTCCCACGCACAAATCATCAATAAATGCACCCAAAATATCGTCAGGGTCTTCTTGAAACATACCATCAATTTTTATTTGCCCTGTAATATTCATAGAATTTTCAAAATCATTTAGATTAACGTACCAATCGGGTCGTTCGCCTGTAACTTTCAGTTGTACGGGCAAAATTTCCAAAACGCCGTTTCCGCTTGTTAAACCAACCGCAGTTTCGTAATTACCAATGTTTATACCTTGAAAAACAGTAAAATTAAGTTCACGACTTTGCAAAGGTTGCAAATTCCCAATTCCTGCTGAAACAGTTAACCAAGAAGGCAGATTTTCAACAGAATAACTAACCGTTGTGCCGCCTGTGTTCACAATTTTTGCAGTGAAAGTTAAGAAATCGTTTTGCTCTTTTGTAAGATAAATTGGGTCGCTGTCCCATTGCAGTGCGTTACGTCTTACGTAGGCAGTCCATTGTTCTGTATTGCTGCGGTTATTGCGCATATCACGAACATTTTCTACGCTGATATTCAGGATATTACCCTCAACAAGTGCAAAATAATCGGGCGAAATAGTCAATACAATCTTATTGTTTGATGCCACAAAATCGAAATCTACATATTCAACGGGTCGCACGTCTTTAACAGACATTGCGGTGGTCGAAAAGCCCGATGCAGTACCCAAAGCAATATAACTATCAGTCATATTTTCGTTGGTTGGCGTAACTTCAATTGTACCATTCTGTAATCTGACATATTTTTCAAAAGGATAATATGCCTGAAGTCCTGATTCGTTGCCGTGTAACTTACTGTTTTTGTTGAGTATAACATTTTCTCGTGAAAGAGCGCTATTCCACAAACGAATTTCATCATAATAACCTGTAAAGAATTGACTATAAGTGTTATTGGTCAGTTTTGCGCCAAAATAGAAGAAACCACTTGCAAAAGAACCAAGTAACGTTTCAGAAAACGATGCCCTGTTTTCACCATTGATATAAACATTTACGCTACCGTTGCGCCTTACAGACATTGCAAAGTGAGTCCATTGTGTATTAATAACATTTATTGTTGTCAAAACTTGATTTAACGTACCGTCAGGCTTATAGAGCGCCAAACCACCGTTTGCGGTTATGGCAATATAGCCATTATCAGCAGAAAACAACACTCTATCAGGTTGAATATTACTGTTTTCACTTCTAAACCAAAATTCGAGAGTAAAATCTCTGAAAGCATCCAAAGGATATGTGGCAGTGGGAATTGAAAAATAAACGTTGCCATTTGTAACTTTTGCATAACCAGATGGATAAACATACCATTCCGCTTGATGTGTTAAATGACGGGCGCGTGCTTTGTCTTCTGCAATATTTCCTTCGGCTTCGTCCATAATCCAATAACCAATTAAACCGTGTTCTCTGCCCGATTTTGTAAGACTTTTATCTGCTGAAACATCTGCCAACAAACGTTTTATACCATAAAAATGAAGTTGTGAAACAGCACAATTAATGCCGCTTTCCAAAATATCATTGTTACCAACATAAAGTTTACCTTGCGTTTCAGGAAATGCAATCAAACTTTGAGAAGTAAACAAAGTTAGCGATATAACGCCTTCAAAATGATATACTGCAACGCTGTTATTGTCTCTATCATAACACATTGCTATATATTTCCAAGTATCGTCAGATGAAACAGATTGAGATGAAGTGTAAGTTTCATTACCATTTTTCAAAATAACATGCCCTGATGCACTGAAACTTAACGAAATATAGTTTCCGTTTGCGCCAAATGCAAATAGCGTACCTTCGGAATTTCCATTACGTTTATACCACGCTTCTATTGAAAATGAGCCGTTTACGAAAATTGGAAGTTCCGTTTTAGCATGATGTTGGTCAGCATTAAAAACAAGTCCCACGTTTGGTTCGGCTAATTCTTGTGCATTTAATATACCCGAAATAGTGAAATTATCTTTAATTAGCAAACCCGATTGAATATCTTCGTTAAAAGTAATCGAAATTTCGTCCCCAGCGGTTAAAATTCCGTCAGCGGGAGATGGTGCGCCAAGCGGTCTCGGCGGGTTCATATCCCTGTAACCTAAAACTGCATCAGTCGAATATGTCGAAAGAATTTCAATGATTTGACCTTGCGAATTAACATTAACGGATGCCGCAGTAGCACGAATTTCGTGAGCGCCGTCATACGGAGGCGTTTTCCAAGGATAAATAAGGACAATTCTGTCGCCAATATCTTCTTTGTCGCCTTGTGCTTGCGGGTATAAATGAGACGGATAGTATGTCATTAACGTACTCCAATTGGGCGATGTAACAGCCCTCTGTTCTAATCTTATCCAGCCAAAATTTGGAAAATTAACGTCAAAATCTGCAATAGAAACATACAACGTGTCGCTTGTTGGGCTGTCGGCGTTCAAAATCCAATTTTGGTTAGGCTGCAAAATGGCTACATTGCTGCACGCAGGAATAAATTCTACTGAAATAAACGCAGTGTCGGCAATCGATTCCCAAATACCGTCAGTTGGGTCAAATTGACATTGCGAAGCGAGCAGTAACGCAATATTTTCATATACATCGGCAGTACCTTTGCTCACTGTAAGTGTCTTATAAAGAGTTTCATACGCTCTAACCATAAAATGACGACCGTTACCAATAATTCCACCGTCAATTTTGAGGATAGCGCCGTCCGGATTTGTCTCTTCATCCACAAGAAGTTGAAACCATACATCTTCACCCGTATCACTTTCATTTTCAAGGGCAAGGAGGAAAGTTGCATCTCTGTTAGCAGGAACGTTAAGCACCTGCGGAGCGCTTGCAACACTAAGTTTTGGAACTTCAATCTGCATTGTTCCTTCCATCAAAATATGCTGTCCGGGTTCATAATATTGCGAAACCAATTCGGCTTCATAAGGACAGGATGTACGTCCACCGCGTGTTTTAAACGCTAACGTACCCGATGCCGTCATACCATAATCAACAGAAATTTGGTCGTCATCACCTTCATCTTGAAGTATAAAACCCGATGTAACAACGGTTTCGTAAGATTGTTCCTGTGAAGTTTCCTCTTCGTGAACATATTCAAAAGAAATTTCAAGTTCCATGCCAATGCCAAGCACTTCGCCGCCTGTAACCAATCCAACAGTGGGATTTAACATCCAATTGAAACTTGATGAAACAGTTTTTGAGGTTGATTCCGTTTTAGAATATTCAACGGTAACTCCACTGCCAAAACTGTAATTTCCAAGACGTTCCATCTCAACTTTTTCCTTTTCATTTTGAATAAGTACGGCAGTCCAATTATTAATCTGATTGTTGAAATACATCACCGTATCATTTCTAAAATCAGCCATATCAAATTCATCGGGGAAGAAAATTTTGTAACTCGGACCATCATGGAACATATCGGGGGTAGAAGCCTCATTACCAAATATTTGGTCTGTATTTAATTTACCAAAATTATTATGCGAGTGCGCTAATTTAGAAACATATACAGGTTCGTCAATTTCAGCGGTATTAACGGGCGTACCCACAGGTAAAAGCGTAACTTCAAGGGCTTCGTACCACTTTGGAATCATAATACCCTCAATATCGTGCTGCGTAAAGGCAAAACGAGTATCAAAAGTTTGCCCATAAGCCAACGATACAGCGGGCGCAATGGAATAATCATCTTTATCATAGAAAGTTTCACCCTCTTCTTCTTCCTCAAACTGATTTTCATAATCTTTAATGATAGTAATTGACCTCGTTAATCCGTAAAGAATATTTGTTGAATTTCCAATAAAAACATCACCGTGATGCCCAACATACAACGGATGGTCGGATGTTTCAAACCTTTCTGTAAAAGTAGTTGAGGTAAGATATTCAGACGCTGACGACCACCGTTCTTCGGCGTTCAAACCAGCGCTAATATCAAATTTAACTTCACTTTCCATAATAACTCCCGCACCTAATCCTGCAAAAGTAATGATTTTCGGACCTAAGGATGTTGTTAGGTTCATTGCCTGATTCATACCGTTCACAATATTGTTGCTTTTTTTGGACGTAACGGTTGTTCCCGCTTCGATGTATGATTTACTGAACGTTCCGGGCGGGTCTCTTAAAATAATTTCAACTTGGTCGGGACCCGTTGTCATAAAGTCTGTACCTGTGCTTTTTGAACCAAGATGCCACACTTCAACAGGGTCTTGCCCCATATTCCAATAATAACTTCTACCTCCAATTGTGAGCGTTGCAAAAAAGTCATTGGTGCCCGTTGCTAAATTAGGCGCACCCGCCACAAAGGAGTAAACCGCTTCGCCGTTATTGTCCATTTCAACCGTTTCAGGTGTTGGATTAATACGCACAGTATTAGTCATATTTATTCTTCCTTCTTTAACAGGATAGCGTTCAATATCAGGCTCGTTAGGGTCTGCGGCATAATTTGCATATTCTTCAAAACCGTTGAATAAAAATGTATATTCGTTGCCCTGCGTAAATAGCGGCATATCGAAAAAATAACCGTCTGTTGCGTTCCATAAAGGCAACGTTTCGTTTTCACCTGTCAAATCATCTCTCAAAAGGAAAGAAATATCACCAAAATAATCAACAGGCTCGTCGTTCACTGCTTGCGTAACGCTAAAAGTAGGCGTTGCTTGCCAAAAATGTTTCCAATCGGCATGATGATATACCGTATCAGAAACTTCAAAATATTCCCAATAATCCAAAGAACCGGGCTGTCCTGTAATTTCTAAGGAATCAGTCCACGTTCTGATGCTCATTTTTAAGAAAGAATCGTCAGGAACGGGTGCATTGCTTAGGTTAAGATTTTCGTATCTGTCGTAAACAGCAAAGGTAGTTCCACCGGCGGCAGGCACCAAAATATTACGAATATTATATGGTTCGGGATATACCCACGCAACAAATTCACCCGTTATGGGACTTACGCTAATTGTAACATTATCAGGATTATATGTAACAATAGTTTGGTCTTCAGACAATCCGCCGGGCTTTTTCCACTGTCCCTGATTGTGATAAACCGTTTCAGTAACGGGAACGGTAGAAAAACTGTATGTCAAAAGATGTATGCTTTCCAAAATAATATCCTGAACGCCAATATTGTTTATCGATTCACCGAATGCAAGCGGCTTGTCGTCTTCAATCATACCACCCACAACACGACCAATCAGTTTAACGCGCGTATTATTCCAAAACTGAACATTCGGAACATTCGCATTATAATTAAGGTCATCACCTGTCGAGTTTGTCAACAAACCATCATTTACAAAAGTATGCCCCTGTTTCACAATACGGACTGTATGAATGCCAATAGGTACGCTAATTTCAAAAGAACCATCAAATTCAGAAGTATATAACGACCCATTTGGACGGGTAACAGGCTGCTCGTCAATCTCAAAAGAACATCCCTGAACAGGATAATTACCACCCTCATATCGCACCGTACCCGACACTTTAAAGGATGAAATATCAGTAAAATCAGTGCCATTATGCACCATAGAAGTTGGACTGATATACCTTAAATGCTCATTAGGATTGAAAACATGCACTCCAAGGTCGGGTACAATTGAATAACTTGTGCCTTCACCCGAATAGGGAATACCGCTAATTTGATAGTTTCCATTGCCGTCTGTAATTCCTTTTAATGCAAGTTGATATATCTCTGACGGTACATTTGTATGGAATGCCAACGTGTTTGTAGTAGCGTGATTTCCATTGTAAACCGTACCAATTCGGGACATATCAAAAGCGTTTCCGGGCAGATTTTCATCGAAAGTCCAATATGCCCGCAATCCATTTTCATTACCAACCAAGCGGCGACTGTAATCATTTGTTATTTCCGTTTCTGCCAAAGGACGGTCCCAAAAACGAACTTCATCAATATATCCGCTTAATTCATGCCCGAAACTGATTTTACAATCATCTGTTATAAAGGGAGTTGCAGTTGTGAAATTATACGTAATACTCTCTATATAAATATCGTCAGGATTATTGTCGCAAACAGTATAAATTGTTATATCATTATTATTTCTTGTTAAAACAATGTGTGAAAACTTGTTAGGAGTAATAATTTCAGACCTTTGCGCCGTGTTAAAACCTGCATATACCTGATAACCACCCGTAACGGCGCTCAAATAGATTGGATAACTACCAATATAACCAATAATTTTTGTACCTGTAATATTAGCATCAGGGTTTACCCAAAACTGCAATGTCCATTGTTTAGAAATCCATATATCATTGAAATAGCTATCATTAGATGCTTTCCATTCAAACCTTTGACCACCTCCAATTGACCTGAGAGAGTAATATTGACTTTCACCCTGCTGCATATCATTACGGCGAACAAGCAGATTAACAGCGGGAACGGCAGTTCCTGTTCCGTAAGTAACACGTCCTAAAACTGTTCCGAATGCCTGCGTAAAGCCGATGTCGGTTTTAATTTCAAGTTCGGTTTCTTCGCTATTACAACTCTGATAAAGTACAACCCTGTATTCGTAATAAACGCCTGTAAGCGCATTGTTATCGTTCCAATAAACCGTTGCGGCATTGCTTGTAATTGTTTCAAGTTCAATAAATTGGTCGTTAGTATTAGCGACGCGCCTAAATACGCGATATATTTCAGGACTTCCACCCGACATACGGTCCACTCTCCATTGAAGCCTGACATAATTAGGATATTCGCCTTTTGACGATTTAAACGGCTCGTTTTGCGCAAACCGCGTGCTGCCTGATATACGCGCCTCTTCAGAAACTCTGTTAATCGTAACGCCCGATACGTAAACTACCAAACGGTAAACAAATGCGTCACAAGCCAAAGAAGGATAGTTGTCGGTGTGTATGTAAGGGGCAGTTCTGCCGTCAAAACTCTGATTTGATACCCACGACTGAAAAGCGCCGCCATTTTCGCTGCGTTCGATGTTGTAGTAATATGCCGTAGTTGCAGGAAATCGACTGTCGGCGGTGAACGAAACCTCAATGTCGTTTTCCATACCCGTAGCAAAAAATTCCTGAATAAGCGTTTCATTTGTGTTTAAGGTTGTTGAAGCGCGGCGATACTGGTTAATACTCGTTGGATTAGCAGGCGCGCCACCCGTTCCTTCGACAAAACCTACAATATATTCAAAAGTTTTGTTGTAATCTTCTAACCCCAAAGTATATGTAACATTAGCAGCAACCGATGCGCCCGTTGTAACATTGCCTGCGCTAACAGGCGTTTCCCAACCGCCCGCAGTTGGAGCGGTTTCGCGTCTGTAAACAAAAAATCTGCCCGTTAATCCCTGCGCATTGTTGTAAGTCCAATTAAGGTTTACATCTCTTGAAAACTGGTCAAAAGTACTTGTTAGGTTTTGAGGATAGGGAATGTTGATAATGGTTGCGGTAACAGTTCCGTTTACGGGTGTAGCCAATCGACCGCCGTTATCTATTGTACCTGAACCTAATGACGTACTATTATAATCAGGTAAAAAATTATATTCCCTGCGTTGGTAATTATTTGGTGATAACGAAGGTGTAACGTATGGATATTCATTTAGATATGAATAACCGTCTCTCCCATCCAAATAGTAAACGCCACTAGCAGAGTATCTTACGGCGTCTCCTGTAATATTAGAAATGCCCGAGCCTGCTACAACCCTGACTACATAATCAAGCCGACTATTGTTATTACCACTTTGCGCTCGTCTTGCCAATTTCGGCGAATTTGCATCGCCATAACCCCAGGCTTCATTTCCTTTCTGGTTTGTTGCATAGGTACCGTTGTTATCGTTTCTACGTTCTAATAAATCGTAAACCTCTGTATTGTTAGTCCATGCTGAGCGTAAATATAGCCCGTTTCCATTAACAGTACCGGCGGGCATGCCTACCACATTTGATGATGTTGCTGATAGCGAAGAAACAAAGGTATTGTAATTAATGGTCCTTCCTGATTCCAAATACCCTACCATGCTACCTCTCATAAACACTATTCCGAGACTTGCAAGATTTGTTGTTCGGGCATAAACCCTTGTCAGATTAACAGTACCTCCTTCTACGACACCTATTATTCCTCCTACCATAAATGCCATGGAACCAACATTAAACTCCACATCTGCAATAGCATCTTTAATAGTAACTGTAGTACTGCTTGTTTTGCCGATTAATCCACCGAACTCAATTTCAGTTGAAGAGGTGTTTGCCCTAACTCGCACTTTCACTGAACTTCTTGTAATCGTAGTTGCGGTGCCTGCTAACCTACCAATCAATCCACCCCAACAAACGCTGCTAATATCACAAATAGTGCCCATTGTTACATGGACATCTGTAATTTCAGTAATCCCCTGTGCATATCCAATCAGACAACCTACAAAAGAGCTACCGTCAATGTAACTGCCGTTTATGGTCAGTTCGTTAATTCTCGCATTTTCGGTCATGCCGAAAAAACCTGTGTAATCCATCGAAGAAATAGAGCCCAATGTAATGATACGTCCATTACCGTGGAAATAACCTCTGAAAAAACGGGGAATGTAATTAATATAACCGCCAATTTTACCTCCGTTCCACGAAAAACTTGTTGTCAACTCCCAATGTATATTGTCTCCAATATATGTTGTGTTGCCGTTGTCCACATAATCTTTGAACTGCTGCATGTGGGTTGCATTTGCAATCTTGTATGGATTGCCTTCAGTTCCTGCGCCTCCACCCGATGGCTGCGCATAGAGTTTGGGAGAAAAAAATATGATGCCCGCAAAAGCGGCAACATAAATAAGAGACATCCGCAATTTGTGGGATGTTCCTCTACTAAGAGACGTCTGCACACTTTGAGACGTTCTTCTACTGACGCACGATTGTGCGACTTTGGACACGCACGTTCGTGCGTTTTCAGAGACGTACGTCCGTACGTTTTCAGAGACGTACGTCCGTACGTTTTTAGAGACGCACGTCCGTGCGTCTCTACAGAAATCGAAAAATGTTTTAAACATAAATTACTATATTATTTTAATTAAACAAAAAAATTTTGGGGCAAAAGTACAATGCGGATTTTAAATAGAGCGGACAATTTGTCTTAAAAAACGGACAATTTGTAAATGTGTGGGTGTGAGGGGGTTAGAGACGCACGTCCGTGCGTCTGTACTTTTTGTTATCAGTTATCAGTTATCAGTTATCAGTTTTCAGTTATCAGTTATCAGTTATCAGTTTTCATTTATCAGTTTTCAGTTTTTTGCATTCTGTTAGGAATGCAACGCTCGGTAGAAAACATTCAATCATCACACCGGCATTCCGTTAGGTATGCATCCTATTCAACCTTTGCGACTTTGCGAAAAATCTTTGCGACTTTGCGTTTAAAAGAGATTTTCATTTTTTATGAATAATGCAAGTTATGTATTATAAAAATATTTATCTTTGCACTTTAAAAATTATTAATATATCCAAGACACAAGACACACAAAAAAAGGATATAGAAATTGTTTCAGAAAACAATGAATTCTGCACACAGTGCGTGCAGAATTGATATGGACGCAAGTCGGCAGAGACAGTGCGAGCGGACGATGACGTGAAAAATTTTGATTGAAAGGCAATCAACACATTTTTGGAATATTTTTTTGTTTCAAAAAGTTTGCGTATCTTTGTGCCGTCAATTTTAATAAAAAAATAATAATGATAGCAACGGTTAGAAATTTCGGAGATAGTGTTGGAGTTCAATTTCCAAGATCATTGTTGAATAATGTGAAGATATCAGAAAATGATGATGTTGAAATAGTTGTGAAGTATAACAGCATTATCATCAAGCGAAGGGAAAGCCACAAACACCTAACAACAAAAGAGCGTATTGTCGCTTTTGGCAATACAATGGATGAATTGCAATTTTCCGAAATAGACTGGGGAAAACCTCAAGGCAAGGAAATATGGTAAAACAGGGTGATATTATTTGGCTGGACTTTGACCATCAAACAGGGTATGAACAACGTGGAAGACGTCCTGCGTTGGTTGTGAGCAATGAAAGTTTTAACCGATTTTCAAAAATGGCTATTGTTTGTCCGATAACGAATACCGACAAAAATCATCCGTTTCATGTTCGGCTAAACAGAAGAACAATGGTACAAGGAGTTGTTCTTTGCGACCAGCCAAGAACGTTAGATATTTATGCTCGTAATTATGAAATGATTGAACAATTGCCGAATAGTTTGTTACTTGAAGTAGTAGATATTATTAGTGGTTTTATCGAACTTGAGTAGAACAATAGAGAAAAGCGGACAAAATGCGCTGACAGTCAACGGGCGGTTTAGCGCAACGGCGGTAGTAGCCCCGCATAAACGGCTGTTCAAATTTGATACGACAACGAACAACTTTTTGCAACAAAATATAAATTGTATATTCCAAGCGAAGAAGAATTGATTAGATAAATAACACAAATTCGCTCTATATACTAATTTTTATTTATTTTTATAATTTGGAATTTATAAAAAAAAAATTGTAATTTTGCGTTTTACTTTTTTTGATTTTTAGGAGGAACTAACTAACGAAAATAATAATTTAATTATGAAACCAACATTGCGATTTTTAAAACCTTTATTTTATTTCAATTTTTTTATTTGTTACTTTATATCAGTAACCATTTCTGCGCAAGATAATTATCAACAAACCATAGATTCTTTGGTGCAAGTTATACTTTCTTCTGAAGGCGATATAAAATCAGAAAATTTTAATAAACTTCGTCAGATGCTTACACTTCCTACCCAATTAGATATCTTTCTGAAAATTTCAGACGACCTTATATCCGAATTACGAAAAGCAATAACTATGGAAGAACTGCGCCAAAGTGCTCACAATCACATACATATACTGTTTGCAAAAAGATGAAAATATATGCAACATCTGACGTAAAGCATTATCTTAATGACCTAATTACAAACTTGACTTTTGGCGTTTATATCGGGAAATTTAGATTGGAATATGCCCAAAAAATGCTAATTGACCCACAAGAACGAAAAACGCTTATAGCAGATATTGCCTATTGTTCAGGGTTTAACCCCAGAGGAGTTTAGGAAAGGTAATTTTTAGTTTTTTGCATTATTCATAAAGAAATGAAAATATTTTATAAATGCAAAGGAACACAAAAAATAACTGAAAACTGAAAACTTTTAACGTTCTTTGCGTTAAAAAATCGTAACTAAAATCATTTTCCAAATTATTTTTATTACTTTTGCGCCCAAATTTAAAAAATAAAATTATGGCATTAGAAATTAAATCATCACCCGTATTGACGGGCAAAGCAGCACAAGAATTTTATGAAAGATGGGCTACTTGTAAAGAAAGCAAGAGCAAAGAAGAAGTGAGAGAGAGCATGCGAACAAGTAAGATTTTTTTTGCTAAATATTGTAATCCGTACAAATAATGAATTATTTAAAAAAAGATTGTGAGATGTTTATTCTTTCAGAAGAATATAGCATTTCTGGTTTTGATTGCGGAAATGACGACTTAAACGAATTTTTCAATAAAGACGCTCTCGAATATAGTCGTCAGATGCTTTCTCAAACAAACTTTTTCAGAGAAAAAAGCACAGGAAAAACGGTGTGCGCTTTTTCTTTTTCGGCAAGTAGTATTAAAACGACTGATTTGCCCGGAAGTAGGCGAAAAAAAGTTAAGGAGCATATTCCAAGAGAAAAGTCGTTAAAATCTTACCCCGCAATTCTGATAGGGAGATTGGCTGTCTCAAAAGAATTCAGTGGATTTGGAATAGGGTCGCAATTGATAAGTATAATTAAAGACTTTTGTCTTATTAATTTTCCTTTTTTTGTGAGATTTTTGTCAGTTGACGCATACAACGACCTTTCTGTAATTGCATTTTATCAAAAAAATGATTTTAAAACCGTTTTTTCATCCGAAGAACAAGAAAAAGAAACATATATGCAAAAACCATCTGATATTTTGAGAACAAGATATATGTTTTATGACATAATGCAATGGAAAAATCAGTTATCAGACTGATTATATTCAATAAATTAGTGTTTATTAGTGCAATTCGTAGACGCCCCGAATTGCGCTTACGCTTATTCGGGGTTATCTACGTGGCACTCGTACCGAGTGCTGCTGCGTGAGGTGAGTTGAGGATGTGGGGTTTGCGCAGTAATGTATGCCGCATTCTGTTAGGTGATGCTTTGAGCTTGTCGAAAAAGAATGCAACGCTCGGTAGAAAATAACGATACACGCAACCCGGCATTCCGTTAGGAATGCATCCTATTTGGAGATGCCCCGAATTGCGCTTTTTGGGCAACCGCAAGGGTACGCCCCTACACGGGGTTATCTACGTGGCACTCGTACCGAGTGCTTCTGCGTGGGGTGAGTTGAGGGTGTGGGGTTTGCTCGGTAATGTATGCCGCATTCCGTTAGGAATGCATCCTATTCAACCTTTGCGATTTTGCAAAAAATCTTTGCGTCTTTGCGTTTAGATTCTTTTTAAGGCATAACTTGAAATTTTTTTAAGCGAGTTGGCTACAAACTGTAGTCAACTGAAAATGCAATCTGCTGATGGTAAGTACTACAAAACCGATGCAGCCGACGTAGAGCAACTTTTTCGCTTAATTCAGTCCATTCCATCGCCAAAGGCGGAGCCATTTAAATTGTGGTTATCGCTACTTGCCCGTGAACGATTGGAAGAAATAGATGATCCAGAGCAAGGCATTGAACGTATTTTGGAATACTATCATCGCAAAGGTTATTCAGAAAATTGGATAAATCAGCGACTAAATTTAAGGAAATAATAACTACCAAGTCATTAGCTATGAATTTACAAAAACAATATTCGCTCATTTTTTTTTAAACCCTTATTTTTTGAAGGTACCCTTAATAGCATAATAAATTTAGGATACCTGTCCTCCCTTATTCCCTTATTCAACTGAAAATAGATTCCTCATTTCACTTTGTTCCATTCGGAATGACTGTTTGTTCTGGTGTGGTGGAGCGAGAAACGGGTTGCGGCTTTGCCGCAACCCGTTTCTCGCTTCCTTTGATATGCTAATAGGGTCATTCCGAACGCAGTGAGGAATCTAAATGCACCTTCAAGCTTTTTCTTTCCCCTACAATAACATATTTCCCAATTCTTTTTTTCTTTCTTCGGTAATAATTTGACCGTCAAAAAGGGTAACAACTCTGTGTGCAAAACTCGAATCGTGCAAAGAGTGTGTAACCATAACTACTGTTGTGCCGTCTTTGTTAAGTTCTGTAAGTAGTCTCATCACTTCTAATCCGTTTTTGGAGTCGAGGTTTCCTGTTGGTTCGTCGGCAAGAATTAGTTTAGGTTTTGCAACTACTGCTCTTGCGATTGCGACTCTTTGTTGCTGTCCACCAGATAATTGTTGCGGATAGTGTTTGTTCCTGTGCGCGATGTCCATTCTTTCGAGAACTTCTTTAACCAAAATTTTACGTTTTCTTGGTGGCACTTTTAGGTAATAAAGTGGCAGTTCGACGTTTTCGGACACATTTAGTTCGTCGATAAGGTTAAAACTTTGGAAAACAAAACCGATTTTTCCTTTTCTAATATCAGTTCGTTGGTTTTCTTTGAAATCAGCGACGTTGATATCTTCGAAAAAATATTCTCCTCCTGTTGGATTGTCCAACATACCCAAAATATTTAACAGGGTAGATTTTCCACAGCCAGATGGTCCCATAACGGCAACAAATTCACCGTTTGAAACTTCCAAATTTACTTCGCTTAACGCATGAGTTTCCACTTCTTCGGTGCGAAACACTTTTGATAGGTTGATTGTCTTAATCATAGTAATGAAATTAATATTATTTATTATTTACTTTAGTTCAATTTTTTCATTTTTGCCAAACATTTCGTAACTACTCGTTATTACTTTTTCTCCGGGTTCGATTCCTTCGAGTACTTCGTAGAATTGCGGGTTTTGTCGTCCTATTCGGATATTTCTTTTAGTTGCGAATTTTCCTGTCGGGTCTAAAATAAAGACCCATTGTCCGCCGGTACTTTGGAAAAAACCTCCTCGTGGAAGCAAAACAGCATCTGATGATTCTCCTAATTCAAGTTTAAGGTGATATGTTTGTCCTGTTCTTAGGTTTTCGGGTTTTTCGGCACTAAAACGAAAATCTATTTGAAACCTGCCATCTCTCACTTCGGGGTAAACTTTTATCACTTCGATTTCGAACTGACGGTCTTGTCTTTCAAAAGTAGCGGATAAATCTCTTTTTACGCGGTCGATATAATGTTCGTCAACGTATGAAACAATTTTGTATTGGTCGAGGATATGTATTTGTCCGATTCGATGTCCACGACCTATTGATTGACCTATTTCTAAATCGAGTGTACCAAGTTGTCCATTTTCGGGTGCTCTAACATTCAGATTTTCTAAGCGTTGCTTAACAATTTGAAGATTTTGCTGCATATTTTGAAGGCTATTATTCATCTGTGTTTTTTGGTTTTCGCGGAAAATTGAATCTTGCACCATTCGTTCATATCTCAATTCTCGGTCTTGTTGGGCAAGTTCGTAGTTCTCTTTGGAAATCAGATATAACTCTTTTGAAACGAATCCTTTTTCAAATAGAGTTTGGTTTTGTTCGAAACTTCTTTTTAGGCGCATCAGTTCGTAATCAATATTTAGAAGTTGCTGTTTATTACTTATTTTTTGTTGTTCCATACTGATTAATGTATTTCGCAATTCATTTGATTGATACGCTAATTGTGATTCAGTATTTAATATTTGCAGGTTTAGGTCGCTGTTTTCCAAAATAACGATAATGTCTCCTTTTTTGACCATTTCGCCCTCTTCAATAACTTTTTTTAGGACTTTGCCACCCTCGTCAACATCTAAAAAGATAGTTGTACTCGGCATCACCGTTCCTATTACAGAAATATAATCTTTGAAACTGCCTGTTTTAGCGGTTGAGATTGTAAGTTTGTCGGCTTGAGTCCTATAAGTTGAAACACCCGACGAAAAAAATGCTTTAATAATAATAAAGAAAAGTAGCGCAACACTAACGGCAATTAAGACATGTTTAAGTCTCAACCCTTTCTTTTTTTCTATTTTCCTATCCATTCCCATTTTTATAAGTTTTTAGTTTGTTAGTTATCAGTTATCAGTTTTCAATAGTTAGTAGTCAGTTATCAGTTTTTCAGTTATTGGTTTTCAATTATTGGTTTTCAATTATTGGTTTTCAGTTATTGGTTTTCAGTTATTAGTTGTCGTTTTTAAGCACTCCGTTAGGAATGCATCGCTCGGTAGAAATTATTCAATCACGACACCTGCATTCCGTTAGGAATGCATCCTATTTTGTGCACTAATTCTCTTTTTTTATTTTTATTTGTAATTTTTATAAATCTAATATTTATTATCTAAACTCTACACTCTATACTCTATACTCTATACTCTATACTCTATACTCTAATATCTACTCGTAAAAATATCTATTGTCATTTTTTGGACTATCCAGCTATATTTTGCTAATAATAAGTTAGTTACTGCAAGTGATAACTGGTTTTGAATATTCAGAAAGTCTGTTGTGTTAATCATTCCGAGTTGGAATTTTTCTCGGTATGTATCGAATGATTTTTGCGTAAATTCGAGGTTATCGCTTGCACTTTGATACTCAAGCCAAAGAGAATAAAGTTTTAGCACTGCTTCTTCGATTTCTTTACGGATTTGTTTTTTCTGAATTTCAAGATTATACATTGCATTTTCTAAATCAATTTTACTTTTTTTAGTATTAAAAGTTCTATATTTACCGTTGAAAACCGGGATGTTTAACGAAGCACCCAAAGATGGACTTAGATATTTTTCAAACTGAGTATCTATTGGCGTTATATTTCCCGATGGTTGAGTATCAGTAGAATAAAAGCCAGAATTAATTCCTCCGAATGCCACAATAGATGGCGAATGATTTCCTTTTGATATATTTAACAATTTTCTGTAATATTCTAATTCGTACTCTTTTTGCAAAACAGCGGGATAATTTATACATGTCTCTATATATAAGGAATCAGAGTTTAATAATAATTCTATCGGGGTAGGGTATAACAAATCAGTATCACTAATTTCAAAATCGTTGTCAATCGGAATTTCAATCAGTTGTAACAATCTTAATTTAAGCAATTTATACATGTTTTCTGCTTTATTATATTCCAATTTATTAGCCGAGACCACTGCATTAATTTCATTTTGCGCCACTGCTTCTAATTGACCTGTTTCAATGGTGGCAGCAATTCTTTCAGACTCGAAAATGCTTATATCCAATGTTTTGTGAGCAACTTCTAAAAGAGAACGTTGGTATAGCACCTGAAAATATAGTTCTGTAACTTCTTGTACCAGCATAATTGTGTGTAGTTCAGAACTTTCGCTTGTTGCCAATTTGTAAAATTTTGCGGCAGCGATTGAATTAAGTTTTGTAAATCCCTCAAATAACGTCAACGAACTGCTTAAATTGTAACTTAAACTATAAGATGTACCCGATGAAATGTTATAATCGGCATCGGCAGCACGCTTAAGATTGAAATATGTATTGGCATTCGCATTTATTGAAGGTGCTAAATTCCATTTACTTTGGTACAAATCGTAAGTAGATTTTTTTTCTACATTTCGCATTATTTTCAAATCTAAATTCATTTCCTTTGCATGTTCAATACAACGCTGCAAAGTCCACACTTCCTGCGAAATTACAACGCTTGGAAACAATATTGATATTATTAAAATAAATAAAATAAATATTTTCATTTTTTTTTGCCATTAATTTGTTTGTTATTGAACGTATTGAAATAAACAATTTTTTTTATAAATATCAGACTCCTTTTGAGTATTTTAAGTTTTTTCTTTTTTTCTACCGAGGTTCACCGAGGGCAAACATGCAGGTTTGCCCCTACTATTTTCTCAATTACACATTTACACATTTTCTCATTCACTCATTTATTTCAAGGTGGGCGACCGCAAGGGTGCGCCCCTACACTCATTCACTCATTTTCTCATTTTCTACAAGGTGGACGACCGCAAGGGTGCGTCCCTACACTCATTTACTCATTTACTCATTTACCCATTTACTCATTTACTCATTTACCCATTTACTCATTCACTCATTCACTCATTTTCTCATTTACCATCTAAAATCGTGCCAAAAATGTATCATATTCATAATTAAGGAGATATAAAAACACAATGAAGGTGAGTGTCAAAAAATTGGACAGTAGGTGTCAAAAAATTGGACAGTTTATGTAGGGATATTACTCATTTTTGTATTAATACTTTTCCCCAGTGCCAAAACCTAATTTCCTTCTAATTTCAGAACTCCTGATTTGGCGTAAAATCGATTTTTGCACTTTTCACCACAATCTGCGTATCCATGCCCTAAGCTTTATTGTTATCTAACAAAACAAACCTCACCATATCCATTCATCCTACGCAGCAGCACTCGGTACGAGTGCAACGTAGATAACCCCGTGTAGGGGCGTACCCTTGCGATCGACCCAAAAGCGCAACTTGGGGGATTTCCAAAAAATGCCACATCTTTAGTTTGCGGTATCCTTTTCCTAATTCTTTGTAATTTAAAGGAAATAGTTATGACCAAGTCGGGAGTTATGAATTTGTGACTTCTTTTATTGTTGAAATTTTGATTTCCCCAGAGGTCAGGTAATCTGAACATGCTAATAGAGTCATTCCGAACGAAGTGAGGAATCTATTTTGCGACAATTTAATAGAGTTCAAAACTTTCAGAATCATATAAATAGATACAAAAAAAATCTCTTTACCGGCGTTGCCACCGATAAAGAGAAATCATACTCATTAAAAAAACAACTTATTATTTATTTCTTAACCTTTTGCACATTCCCATTTCCGCCGCTATTAACAAATGACTTAATTTTTTGCTCTAATTTTCCTGTCTTTTTGTCATGTAATAGCATTGTTTTCAACTCTTGCGGAGTATAAGTGTTCAAATTACCCGGTTTTACAAGAGTTTGATTTTCTGTATTGGAAAATATTTCAGGTTTCTTTTCGATGTTTTTTATTTGCAATGATTTCGGATTAACCATATTTTGAGGTACACCGTTGACATATTTAATTGGTTTACCGTCTGCTGCCGAGATAAAATAAAAATTGTTATCTTCGTTGCCTTCTCTAATTACATCAAAAGCATCTGCCATTAAAACAAGATAGTAATCTCCCGTAATTTCTGGCATCACATAGTTAATAATAAATCCTGGTCCCACCGATTTGCGTGAAGGTAATGTTTCATTATTCCACCATCCGCCAACTTGCGCTAAATCAGTATCCCAATATCCGTCGCCAGCACCAAATTCGTTAGTATAATAATCTACAAAAATGACTTCGTATTCTTTTGCATTCTTCGCGTTATAATACATATAGGCAACCATCCATTTTTGAGATGGATAAACAGTATTATTCCCAGCATTATAGACTTCATACTCGAAAGTCCTTGTAAAATGGTCATCGCTACCTGGATTTTCTTCTGGGTCAAATTCCCAATCGCGTGCTTTTAGGGACATCAAATCGTCATCATGTGCGGGTGTTCCACTACCCATTGATGAAGTAGTAGGGTTTTGTGCCACGAATGCTGCGAAACAAAATTCTTTTCCGCCTTTACTACAAAAGAAATCATAATCAACCCAAATGCTTCCGTCATCGCCCCAACGCGGTCCCCAAGAATTTCTAACTCGAAATGCATTTTTGTCATCGTCGTAGCCTACCAGTACCATTGCATGATATGCGTGTTGCATACCGGGATCGTTGTAGGTATCGCTACTAATAACGGAAGCGCTGTTCCAGCCCATAAATCTGTCGCCAAGTCTTGCGCCGATTGAAATTGGTCGTCCCGCATTTAAATAACCTTTGAAGTTGGCAACATCTAAACCTGTTGTTTCTGAGGCAATTTTTCTGTAATTAGCCAATTTATTGCTACTGCTTCCTGTTGCCGTTCCGTTGCAATTTCCTAAGCTTGAGTATGGAACGGAACTAAGAGAGGCAGCTCCTTTGGAAATTAAAGCGTCGTATGCGGGCTCAAAATTTGTGCCGTTACAACTTGCACCCTTTTTGTTGTCGGGTATTCCAAACCACAAATCTTTTGGGCTAATCTGATTTGATGTACTTGCTAATTGACTTTGAGTCCAACCTTTGTCAATTCCGTCTAAGGCAGTTTTATGGCCATAGCCAACAGCCCACGCTACACATGTACCATATTGTCCCTGATCACCAATTGGTGGGAATAAGTGTTCGAGAGACAACTTATTATCCGGCGGTGGTGGAGTAGGGTGTTCCTCGTCATCTTCAAAAGGGGTGATGTCTTCGGGAATATTATCCATATCCTCTTCATCTTGCCACCAACCGTTGTTGTTGGGAAATAATTCATCAATAATTTCACCAACGGCATCTTTGATATCTTCGCAGCTTTGCAATGCAAAAAACATTGAAAGCGTTATCATCGCAATAATTGCGACTTTTACAAGTTTTTTTGTTCTTTGTATCATATTTATATTATTAAAAGTGAATATTTCTAATTTATTTATTCAAAAATTGGGTCATGTTTAAATTTAGTGTTTATAAAGTCAATTTCTTCCAATTTTCTAATTCCGAGGAAATTAGCTCTATCTTCAAAGGCAGCATAATTAAAAAATGCTTTTCCATTAATTTTCATTAGGTCAAATTCGGCACGGTTTTTAAAGATACAATTATTACACATAAATTTACCGTTGACTGTAGTTTCTTGGAACGAAACTCTATCAGCAAAAGAAGCCGAGATAAAATATAAATTATCGGCAAATAAGGAGTAAACCATTGAAAAACGTTTTTCGGCTTTCATTTCAGAAAAATAAGCGTCTTTTGACCAAACGGTCATAGCGTCAAAGGTAGCATTTTCGGAGAATTTAGATTTGCTAAAATTAAGCAGCCCATAAAAAATTGCTTCTGAAAAATCTACTTCGTCTCTAAAGTCGCAATTAATAAAAATCACATTATTATTAAAACGGCTTTTGATAGACATTTTATCCTTTTTTCCGTTTGAGGAAACTTTTCCAAGGAATATGCAGTCGCTAAAAAAAATATTGGACTTAATTTCCTGCTGAAATGCCGCCGCAGACATCAAAAATGGCTCAGATACCGTAGAAAAATTCAAATCATCGACAATAATTTTGTCGTGATAATGAATATGATTGCCCTTTTTCAATTCGGAAATAATTGATGAGGCATTAATCTCTTTCTTTTCAGTTCCTTTACAAGTTAAGAACACAAAAGATGTAACTATAAGAAAAACAAATCTATACATAAAAAATATCAGTTTTTTCAATTTATAAAAATTTTAAAATATTTTGCAAAGATAATTGTTTTTGAAATAAAAAAAAATTTTTTTTAACTTTTTTCTTTTTTTTTCGAAAATGTCTCAAAAATCGTTTTTTTAATATAATTTTGCAAAAAATTAAAAATTATGTATAAAATAGGTTTCGGGTATGATGCCCATAAACTTTCGTCTGGATATAAGTTATTTATCGGAGGGGTGGATATTCCACATACAAAGGGTTCTGTAGGACATTCAGATGGAGATGTTTTAGTTCATGCAATTTGCGATGCAATTCTGGGTGCTGCTTGTTTACGCGATATTGGTTTTCATTTTCCCGACAGCGACCCTACTTTCAAAGGAATTGATAGTAAAATTTTATTGCAAAAAGTAATTGAAATGATAAAAGAACAAGGTTACGAAATAGGCAATTTAGATACAACGGTCTGTTTGCAGTCGCCAAAAATTAGTCCATTTATACCCGAGATGCAAAAAACATTGGCATCCATTATAGGAATAGATGAGAACAATATTTCAATAAAAGCCACGACTACTGAAAATATGGGTTTTGTGGGTAGGGGTGAGGGAATTTCGGCTTATGCGGTCGTTATGCTAAATTTACAATTTGAGTCCCCCTCCGAAAAGTCATATTGCTTTACCACAAAGATCACAAAGTGATTCCACAAAGTACACAAAGTGTTAAATATCAACATATACCAACTTGTGTTCCTTGAGCATTCTTTGTGTACTTTGTGGTTAGATTTTTTCGTAAAGGCGCAAAGTTGAGAACGCATTTATAGTTTTCAGTTTCAGTTATTATTTGTGTTCCTTTGTGGTTAAAAGATATTTTCATTTCTTATGTGTTAAAATTGCTTTAGTTATCAAAAAATCTTTTTCTAAGTTCGAAATCGTCACCGAGGTAAACTCTTCTCACATCAGGGTCGTCTGCGAGGTCTTCGGCGGTACCGGCTTTTAAAATTTTCCCTTCAAAAAGCAGATATGCACGGTCGGTAATTGACAGCGTTTCGTGGACATTATGGTCGGTAATTAGGATACCGATGTTTTTAAATTTCAGTTTTGCAACAATTTCTTGAATATCTCTAACTGCAATAGGGTCAACGCCTGCAAACGGTTCGTCTAATAAAATAAATTTTGGATTAATTGCTAATGCTCTTGCAATTTCGGTTCGTCTTCTTTCACCGCCAGAAAGTTGTATTCCGAGGCTTTTTCGGATATGTGTTAACCCAAACTCTTCGAGCAACTCTTCTGTCCGCTGTTTTTGATATTCTTTTGGATATTTAGTCATTTGCAAAACTGCTTTCAGGTTATCTTCTACGCTTAATTGTCTGAAAACGCTTGCTTCCTGTGCTAAATAACCTACTCCTTTCTGTGCGCGACGATAAACAGGTAGTTTTGTTATTGGCTCGTCGTTTAAAAATATTTCACCCGCATTGGGAGTTATCAAGCCCACAATCATATAAAATGTTGTTGTTTTGCCGGCACCGTTAGGTCCCAAAAGACCTACAATTTCTCCTTGCCTGACCTCAACCGATACCTCTTTCACTACCGTTCGAGATTTGTAACGCTTTACTAAATTGTTAGTATATAGCAAGTCTGTCGTTTTTTCTACGTCTATTTCCATTTTTTTTTCTTTATGTTAATTTCCTTTTCTTTTCCATCTGTTTTGCTATCATAATTCCTGTTTCGTACAACGCGAAAATTGGCAACCCCACCAATATTTGACTAAAAACATCTGGCGGAGTGATTATTGCTGATATTATTAATATTAATACGATTGCATGTCTTCTGTATTTCTTTAAAAATGAAGATGATACAAGTCCTACTTTGCTTAAAAAATAAATCAAAATTGGGAGTTCGAACATCACAGCACATGCTAAAATTATTGATGAAATTGTTGATATATAAGAATTTAAATTAATAATGTTATCCACTTGTGCACTAACTTTATAATTTCCCAAAAAATTTATTGACAGTGGACAAATCAGGTAGTATGCAAAAATTATGCCGATTGTAAACATCATACTTGCAAAAAAAATTGTTCCTCGGCTATGTTTAATTTCTTTAGGATAAAGTGCAGGTTTTACGAAACGCCAAAATTCCCAAAAAATATATGGAAAGGCAACTATTATTCCAGACATAAATGCTATCCAAATATGCATGGTAAATTGACCCGACATAATAATATTTTGCAGGTTTAAAGGCTCTTGATTAATGCACAATGCGGGCATATTAAACCGTTCTGAAAACAAACAAAACATTCTGTTTGTAAAAAAATCGGGCTTGCTCGGTCCTAATAAAATAACATCAAATAGAATTCTTTTAAATAGAAACGCCAAAATTGCTAAAATCACCACAGCAACCAATGACCTGATGATATGCCATCGCAATTCTTCAAGGTGCTCAAGAAAAGACATTTCAGAGTTAGTTTGTTTGCTCATATACTTTTAATTTAGCCTCTAATTACATTTTTTAACGCAAAGTTGCAAATTTGAGAACGATATAATAGTGGTTAGTGGTTAGTGACTATTTCACTCATTCACACATTTTTCTACCAAGCGTTGCATTTCTAAAGGAATGCTCTCCTTCACTTATTCACTCCTTCACTCATTTACTCATTCATCCATTTCTTCATCTCCTCATTCTCTCATTCACTCATTCTCTCATTTACTCATTCACTCATTCACCCATTTCCTCATTCTCTCATTCACTCATTTCCTCATTCCCTCATTTACTCATTTCCTCATTCACTCATTCACCCATTTCCTCATTTACTCATTCACTCATTTACTCATTCACTCCTTCACTCATTCTCTCATTCTCTCATTCACTCATTTACTCATTTACTCATTCTCTCATTCTCTCATTCACTCATTTACTCATTCACTCATTTACTCATTCCCTCATTCCCTCATTTACTTCTCCTTTCTCTTTTGAAAAATATTCCTTTATTCTATAAGCAACAATATATACAGATGGAATAATAAACAAAGTAAGGAATGTAGATAATACTAAACCTCCCACAACTGCAATTCCCATGGAAACGCGGCTTTCAGCACCTGCACCCCAAGCCATTGCGATTGGCAACAATCCAAGTATTGTGGATAAACTTGTCATTAAAATGGGTCGAAAACGTAACGCTGCTGATTCACGAATTGCTTCGGCAACCGAAAGACCCTGTTGCTTTAACTGATTGGCAAATTCGACTAAAAATATTCCATTTTTGGTAACAAGTCCTATCAACATAATTATTCCGATTTGGCTGAAATAATTAAATGTTTGGTCGAAATACCACAATGAAATCAGTGCGCCCGCCAATGCTAATGGAACTGTAAGCATAATGATAAATGGGTCTAAAAAACTTTCGAATTGTGCCGCTAATACCAAAAAAATAAGAATAAGCGCCAAAATAAGAGCAAACATAAGACTTGAGGAACTATCTACAAAATCTCGTGAGTCGCCCGAAAGTGTTGTTCTAAAAGTATCGTCAAGCACTATATCGGCTATTCTGTCCATTTCTTGCAGTCCTTGACCTAACGTATATCCTTTTGCCAAACCTGCCGAAATAGTTGCCGACACAAAACGGTTGAAACGATAAAGTTGCGGAGGAGTGCTTTGTTCTTCCAATTTTATTAGATTATCTAATTGAATAAGGTCTCCGTTATTGTTTCGGACATAAACAGATGTAATGTCGGTTGGTTTACTTCTGTTTTCACGTTCTAATTCGCCAATAATCTGATATTGTTTACCGTTCATAATGTAGTATGCAAGTCTTTGTCCGCTGAGTGTAAGTTGCAGTGTTTGTGCAATGTTTTGCACCGAAACGCCGAGTAAAGCCGCTTTTTCTCTATCTATATGGATTCTTATTTCAGGTTTTGTAAATTTTAAATCCACGTCTGACACCTGAAATACTTTGCTATTATCAACCGAATCTTTGAAAACGGGTAATATCTCTTTTAATTTTTCAAGGTTTTGAGCCTGAATTACGTATTGTACGGGCAATCCACCTCGCCTTCCGCCGAAAGTTTGCTGTTGTGTAACAAAACTTCTTGCACCGGTGTAACTTCTGACTTTCGTTCCCAAATCATCGGCAATTTCCTGCTGCGTTCGTTTTCTTTGATTCGGTTTAACAAGATTTACTCTGAAATTTGCCGAGTTGATGTTCCACATTCCAACGTTTTGGAACACAAAATCATTTTCAGGAACTTCTTCCATCAACATCGCCGCAAGTTCGTCTGTGTAATTGACCATATATTCAAATGTCGAACCTTCTGAACCTGTTACACTTATGCCTAATGTAGATCTATCTTCTAATGGTGCCGGTTCGGATGGAATAATTACCCATATACAAATAATAACAATTATTGTTACTACATAAATAATCAATGATAAAAATTTATAACGCAGAAAGTTATCGAGCCCTTTCCGATAAACATTCGCAAGCCAATGAAAAAACGGTTCGGTTATGTCGTATAATTTATTTCTTTTTTTACTTTTTTGTTTTAAAAATCTTGTTGAAAGCATTGGCGTAAGCGTAAGCGCCACAAAAGACGAAATACACACAGCACCCGCAATAACGATACTAAATTCTCGAAATAACCTACCCGTAGTACCTCTTAAAAATACAACGGGGAAAAATACTGCTACAAGCGCAACAGTTGTAGAAAGAACAGCAAAAAACACTTCTTTTGTTCCTTTTTCACCTGCTTCGATAGGGTCCATTCCCGATTCAATTTTTTTGAAGATGTTTTCCATCACTATAATAGCGTCATCAACCACCAAACCTATTGACAGCACTACTGCGAGTAAAGTAAGTATATTAATTGTAAATCCTGCAATGTACATTATGAAAAAAGCGCCTATAAGCGAAACGGGTATTGCTATTGACGGAATTAAAGTTGTGCGCCATTCACGTAGGAAGATAAATATTACCAAAACCACTAAAATCAATGCTAAAAATATCGTTTCCTGTACCTCTTTTATTGAATCTCGGATATAGATAGTGTTGTCGAAACCAACTTCTGCAATAATATCGGGTGGGAGGTCTTTTTTTAGTTGTTCGAGACGCACTAATGCTTCGTCAACGATTGAAATAAAATTTGCGCCGGGCTGCGGAGTGAGAACAATATTAACCATTGGCATTCCGTTTCGTTTGAGGATTCGGCGTTGATTTTCGGCTTCAACTACTGCTTTTCCTAAGTCTGCAAAACGTACCACTCTGTCGCCATCTTGATATACAACCATACGATTAAAATCGTCTACCGACATAAATCTACCCATTGTGCGGACTGTTAATTCCGTATTGTCTCCTTCAATTCTTCCCGATGGTAGTTCTATATTTTCCCTAATTAATGCGTCTCTAACATCAACGGGAGTAAGTTTGTACGCTGCAAGTTTAGCGGGATCCATCCATAATCTTATGGCAAAACGTCTTCCTCCCCAAGTGTCTACTCCACTAACTTCAGGAATTGTTTGCAATCGTTCTTTGAAATCTACTTCGGCTAATTCGGTCAGGTCTATAAGTGAACGTGTTGCGCTCATTAACGAAATAGAAAAAATTGGTTGTGCATCTGCATCTGCTTTTGCCACTACGGGCGGCTCAACGTCGGGTGGAAGCCGCCTTAAAACACCTGATACTTTGTCGCGTACATCATTGGCAGCCGTTTCTAAATCAACTTCCAAATTAAATTCAACGCTAATACGACTGGAACCATCTCGGCTTGAACTCGAAATTGTCCTAATGCCGGGTATTCCATTTATTGCCTGCTCAAGAGGCTCAGTTATTTGACTTTCAATAACATCTGCATTTGCACCGACAAATATTGTCGAAACAGAAACCCACGGGGGGTCAACGCTCGGAAAATCTCGTACTCCGAGATATGAAAACCCTATTACTCCTATTATTATGATGAAAATACTCATCACAACGGATAAAACAGGGCGACGAATACTGATTGATGATAAACTGCTCATTTTTTAGTTTTTATTACTTTTAGATGTGAACTATCCACGATTTAAAATACTTTTAAATTATCATAATTAATAACCACTGCCTCACCTACTTGTTTGATTACAGCAATACCGTTTACAATACATTCCTTTTCTAATTTATCATAAAAGCACAATGAGGCTAAACCGAGATAAATTTTAAAATCTTTATATTGCGGAAATAAAAACCTAAAAGTATCGACTTTCTTTAATATTTTTGGTATATCGTTTTCATGCGCTTTAAATTTTGTTTCTATTATCGCTGCCGCTATATGATTAAACAAAACAATGTCAAATTCATCTTCAATGCCTCGCAAGCGATTTTTCAAATTTTTTGATATTTCATCAAATTTTTCTCCAAAGAAGTTATATTGACCCTTTTCGAAGGAATTAAAAAAGTACTCTTCGGCAAATGCGCCGTGGTTTGTAGCCCAAGTTCCTGTATGTACTTCTAATTTTTTTATTCTTTTTTCATATTCGGCGCGTGATTCTTTCATTTCTTGCTCAAATCGTTCACGTGATTCTTTCATTTCTTGCTCGAATCGCTCACGCGATTCTTTCATTTCACGGTCAAAGTCTGCATTTCTTCGTTCTGCTGCTGCGCGCGATTCTTTCATTTCACGGTCAAAGTCAGCGTTTCTACGCTCGGCCATTTCGTTTGACAATGCAAACATTTCTCTTACTGATGCTAATACACTTTCGGGTGTAATTGCAGTTTGTTCATTAATGGTATTCATATTTGGTTATTAGTTATTAGTTTTCAGTTATCAGTTATCAGTTATCAGTTTTCGATTATCAGTTATCAGTTTTTGATTATCAGTTATCAGTTTATAAATTAAATACAGTCTTTTTGAACCTTACACCGTGTACCGTGTACCGTGCACCGTGTACCTTGCACCGTGTACCGTGCACCTTGTACGTTGCACCGTGTTTTCATTGTTTAATATTAACCGACATACCTGCTCTAAGTTGCATTATTCCGCTTGTAATAAGGGTGTCGCCTAATTCTAACCCATTGGTAATTGCAACTCGTCTTTCGGTTCTTATACCTGTTTCAATTTCAATGAGTTCGGCTTTTCCGCTTCGGTAAACATAAACTCTTTCGCCGTCAAGTTGCGGTATAATTGCTTCACTTGGTATCTGAATGGCATTGTTAACCCTATCAATTACTAATCTTATATTTGCAAACATACCCGGCAATAACTTATAATCTGCGTTATGGTACGATGCCCGCAAAACTATTGTGCGGGTACGAAAATCTACTGTAGGCTCAATGGCATAAATATTTGCAGTAAAATTTTCTTCATATCCTGCAACGTTGAATGTAACTCTTTTCCCGATTAATGATTCGTTCATATATCTTTCGGGTATTGAAAATTCTATTCGCAGCGGCGAAATGCTAACAAGTCGCGCTACACTAACTCCGGGCTGTAGATATGCGCCAGGGCTAACGCTTCTGAAACCGATTATCCCGTCAAACGGTGCCCTGATAAATGTTTTTTCGATGCGAGTGTCTAATAACAAAATGTCGGCATCAATCACATTTAGGTCGGTCAGTGCCTGATCGAATGATTCTTGACTAATTGCCTCTTTTTCCAATAAAATTCTTTGACGTTCAACCTTTTCTACGATTAGTTTCTTTTGATGAACAGACTTTTCGCGTTGCGCTTGGAGTTCATCGTTGTTGATTTTTACAAGAAGTGTTCCTTTTGTAACTCTTGTTCCTTCCTCAAAATGAATGGATTGAACAATTCCAGAAGTTTCGGTCGTAACGTTCACTTCTTCGCTTGAGAGTAGCGAGCCTGCCGCCGATAGTACGTTTTCAAGCATACCCGGAGTTAAAATTTCTACGGTAACGGGCAAACTGCCTCTTCCACCACCACCGCCCTGGGTGGACTTACCGCCGTCTTCCTTTGAAAATAAGTTAGTTTTTGGGATAATTATAACTCCCAAAATCAATAGGATAGACAAAAATATGATAACACGTTTTACTATTTTGTTCATCTTAAAAATTTTATTTTTTTGCGGTGCAAAAATAGTTTAAAAAAAGTTTGTTTTTACATTTTTGATAAAAAAATTTTTTTTTATAAGTGTAATTGGATGTTTAATTGTCATAAATTCGTAACAAATTTGTAATATTTTTAGATTTTAACAAAAACAAAATAAGATGAATGCAAAAGATATTCGTATGGGACTCTATAAAGTATTAAGGAAAACGGGAGTACCGCGAGAGCATATTTTGGAAGAAGCATCTTTCAAAAACGATATGTTTATGGATGACATTGACATGACATGTTTCCTCTATTATTTAGAAACAAAATTCAACCTCAACATCGAAAACGAGGCAATCCCTCATTTTGTTTCTGTTAGCTCAACAATTGATTATTTGCAAAGAAGGTGTGCATGATAACTTTTAATTACAATTGTTCAATTAAAATTCTTCCCAAAAAATAATTTTTTTCAAAAATAGAATTATGAAAATAAAATATTCACGTCTTAACAATGGTGTTAGTCATCAAAGTTAAACATATATGTTAAATATAATGAGTTGATATACAATGAAACATGATAATAATAACGAACAATTAATCCTCGAAGCAGCTGAAATTGAGTTCTTGGAAAATGGTTTCAAAAATGCATCTACAACTGCAATAGCAAAAAGAGCAGGCGTTACACACGCAATGTTGCACTACTATTATAGGACAAAAGAAAACCTTTTTAAAAAAGTGTTTCAAGAAAAAGTTCAAATTTTGGCGAATTCTTTTGATATGGTTTTCCACGAAAATGATGTGTTCGAAGATATTATCAGAAATTTTATCGAAAAATATTTTGACTTTATTGCAAAAAATCCTCACTTAGAAAGTTTTATTTACAATGAAATTACATCAAATGCTGATAGTAAAAAACTTGTTTTAGAAGTAATGCGTTCAAAATCAACTCATATTGTGAGCCATTTTGAAAAGCTGATTGAAGATGAAGTAGCAAAAAGAACCATAAGACATATTAAAATTGAAGACCTTTTGCTAAATATTCTATCGCTTAACGTGTTTACTTTTATGGCAATGCCAATAATAAAAGATTTAATGCCAAATCAACCCAACGAATATTTTGAAAATTTTCTTATAGAACGAAAAGAAAATATCGTTCAATTTATTTTAAATGCTTTAAGAATGTAGTTTTTAGTTATCAGTTTTCAGTTTTCAGTGAATGAGTGAATGAGTGAATGAGTGAATGAGTGAATAAGTAAATGAGTAAATAAGTGAATGAGTGAATAAGTGAATAAGTGAATGAGTGAATGAGTAAATAAGTGAATGAGTGAATAAGTAAATAAGTGAATGAGTAAATGAGTGAATGAGTAAATGAGGATTGAATGTGAACATCCCGTTAGGGATGTAATATTGGTAGAAAAATGAGAAAAAACCTTATTTGTTTTTAACAAAACAATCTTAGTAGAAAAATCAGTGAATGAGTCAGAGGCATTCCGTTAGGCGATGCATTGAATTTATTGAAATGAATGCATCGTTTGGTAGAAAAATATGATGAAACCTAATTAAAATAAAACAACCTCAGTAGAGAATCAATAACATTATGGAAAAACAAAGAGAACGTCAAATTTATAAGGTGACCATTCAGGGCAGTATAGTAAATTTAGGTTTAATAATTTTAAAGTTTTATGCTGGTTTTTTTGGAAGAAGTGCCGCAATGATAGCCGATGCTGTTCATTCGTTATCCGACTTTATTACAGATATCGTTGTTATAGCATTCGTAAAAACAGCACAAAAACCAAAAGATACGGGACATGCTTATGGTCATGGCAAATTTGAAACGCTTGCCACTCTTATCATTGGGATTTTTCTGTTTGGAGTTGGAGTTGGAATTGCATGGAGTGGAACTAAAAGCATTTATTCCGTTTTACAAGGAAAATTGTTGCCAAGCCCTGGTATAATTGCTCTAATAGCGGCTTTAGCAACTATTTTATCAAAAGAAATTCTTTATCGATACACCATCGTTGTTGGCAAAAAACTTAATTCTTCTGCGCTAATAGCCAATGGATGGCATCATAGAAGTGATGCATTGTCTTCAATAGGAACGACTGTAGGCATAGGAGGCGCAATTTTTCTTGGCCAAAAATGGACTATTTTAGACCCAATTGCCGCGGTAATTGTCAGTTTTTTTATTTTAAGAGTGGCTATTAAACTGATAAAACCCTGTATTGACGAACTAATGGAAAAATCGCTACCCGAAGATATTAAAAACGAAATTTCAAAAATGGTTTTATCTTTCGATGGCGTAAGCGACCTGCATAATCTACACACACGAAAAATCGGTAATAATTACGCAATAGAATTTCATATCAGAATGGACGGAAATAGTTCGTTAGTACAAACCCACGACAAAGTTACTGAAATAGAGCAAAAACTTAAAGAACATTTTGGGCAAGCAACGCACGTAAACATTCACTCGGAACCGTATATATGAGTAGTGAGTGGTGAGAAGTGAGTAATGAGTAGTGAGTAGTGAGTAGTGAGTAGTCAGTAATGAGTAGTGAGTAGTGAGTAGTCAGTAATGAGTAGTGAGTAGTGAGTAGTCAGTAATGAGTAATGAGTAGTGAGTAGTGAGTAATGAGTAGTGAGTGGTGAGAAGTGAGTAATGAGTAATGAGTAGTCAGTAATGAGTAATGAGTACTGAGTAGTGAGTAGTGAGTAGTTTAATTAAGATATTTCGCTATAAACTTAAAAAATCTTAAAAATATTTTTTTGTTTGTAAAACAATTTTTTATAATTTTGCACTTTTATTTAATAAAAAACATCTTATATAAAAAATTGAAAATCACACTATTAACCTGTATTGAATAATAATAAATAAATAAATGATAAACCTCAAACCGAAAATATCCAATTCTTTTTATATTATAAAAGATTTATGGTTATTATTAGCATTTTTTCTAATATTGTCAGCAAGTTGTACTATCCGCGTTACTTTTAAAGGCTCGTCAGTGCCCGAAGATGTTAAAACGGCATCGGTTCAATATTTTGATAATAGGGCACCTTTGATTAATCCCGCACTAAGTCAGACTTTTACTGAGGCAATGAAAGACCGCATAACATCTGAATCTCGTTTAATTATCAGTAACACAATGGGAGATGTTGATTTTTCAGGTGAAATTACAGGATACGACCTTCGCCCGATGGCTATTCAGGCTGACGCATTAGCATCTGAAACACGTCTCACAATCAACGTAAAAGTACGATATCAAAATTTTAAAAATCCGCAAACAAATTGGGAATCGTCTTTTTCTGCTTACGAAAACTTCCCAAGCGAAAGAAATATAAACGAAATTGAAGAACAATTAGTTAAAAATATCGTAGAACAACTTACTGAAAATATTTTTAATAAAGCATTTTCTGATTGGTAGATTTTAGTTTTTAGTTTTCAGTTTTCAGTTTTCAGTGAATGAGTGAAAGAGTAGGTATTTCTTCAAATTGGTGACATTTTGATTTCCCAGAGGTCATGAGTTCTGATTTTAAGCAGGAAGAACACAACATAAGAAATGCAAATTACACCCTCCCAAAGTTCATACATTATAAACAAACAAGGCTGCCAATTTTGACAGCCTTGTTACAGAAAAGAAAATTATGTTTTTAAACTATCTACTTAATTATTGTCAACCTTTGAATAGTCGCTTGATTAGTTTCTGAATACATCTTTACAAGATAAATTCCGCTATCATACTTTTTCAAATCATCTATCTGCAGAATGCCTTTGATATTGGTATATTCAGCATATTTACGTCCTTGAACATCATATATTTCAATGCGAGTAAGTTGGTCTCCTGTAATGGTTACACTACCGTTGGTTGGATTTGGATACATTGTGAAACTATTTGTAACTTCTCTCGAAATGCCAAGAACATCTATTTCGACTAATATTCCGTCTCCTTCTAATTCTGCTTCGCAATGTCCATAAACTGCTGATACTTTGTAGGTATATGTTCCATTTGGAAGATCTAAGTCAATATATTCAAGTTCTTCTATCAAATCTTCGTTAATAACAACACCGTCCCGATAAATATTATAACCAAACAAATCGCCATCAATTTCTTCAGGTTCTGTCCATGATATGTAGGCATCATTTTCATTCTCTTCTACTTCTACTGAAAAATCTTCAGGTGCATCGCACAATTGAGGTACATAGACTTCTACTTCAATAAGTTCTGTTTTTTCAGATGTACAATGGTCGTAGATAACGTTTACTTCAAAATAATGAGTACCATCTGTAAGACCGGTTACAAGAACTTCAAAAATTGTGCTTGGTAGTGTGCCATATACTGTTCCATCTTTAAATACACGATAATTTAATATTGGCATATCAAAGTTTTCAGGCTCATTCCAATTTAACTTGGCTGCATTGGTATATGGAATAACATTTGCCGTGAAATCAGCAACCGTTTCACAATAGAGAGGAACAAAGATGGTAATTAATTCTTCTTCGGTGGTTCCTGACTCTTCGCAATGTTCGTAAATAGCACTAACTTTATAGATGTAAGTTCCGTTTTCTAAATTCTCGTCATTATAAAATCTATCTGTTGGCGCTCTTTCGATTATTTTGGCATCGTTGCGATAAACATTGTATCCGACCAATGTTCCGTCTATTATTTCGGGTGCATCCCAAGTTAGAACTGCTGTGTTACTATATTGTGCGGCAGTAACTTCAAGATTTAGAGGCGTTTCGCAGAATTGTGCCGCTATTATTATTGTTAGTCCATCAGACGGCGCAGATTCAATGCAATGGTCATAAGATGACGATACCTTATATATATAGGTTCCACCAATTAAGCCATAATCAAAATATTCTTGCGTATCAAGTAACTCTTCGTTGAGTTTGATATCGTTACGATAAATATTATATCCTAAAAGTTCGCCTTCATAATTTTCAGAATCATCCCAAGTGATATGGACATTTACCTCTTCATTAATTGTACCAGATACTTCAATTGGTCTTTCGCATGGAACTGAGAAACATATTACATTCGACATTTGAGCAAAAGATTCTTTGTTTCCTGCATAAACCGCAACTACATTGTAAGCATAAACGCCTTCGGTGATACCTTCGTCAGTAAAAGTTGTTTCGGTAAGTAATGTAGTATTTAACTGTGTATTAAGACGATATATATCGTACCCAATTGGAGTATAATCTTCTGACTCGGGCTCATCCCAATTTATTGTTATATTTGCGCCAATTAATTGTGCAACAACATTTTCGGGACGAGGATAAAGTTCGGGCAAAACAATGGTATAATCAAGGGTATGTCCATAAGTCATACTGCTACAAGCATCTGTTGGTACGGAACTATATTGACAACGTAGTCTGAAACGAGTGCTTCCGGGTGTGAAATCTTGCGGTGCAGTGAAAGTATATGATGTTGAACCACCCGAACTGCAAGAGCCGCTAAACAACATTTCGGAAGTATCAAAACTATTATTTGCGTTCAAATCGAACCATCCTTTAATCTGTTGTGTGCCACCGTTACCTACCGTCACATTTAGTAAATATTGCTCACCGGGCTCAATGGGAACAACAATATTTGTATAGTCAATATATCCATTTGGTGCGCTATTGCAACCTGGGTCGTGGTTTATCAAAATAGTGCCATCCGACACTTTTGTAAGTTTAACTAATGTAAACTTGTCATTTAAATTACAGCCATTCGATGATGTCGGAATACAATAACTACTTGAACCTGTGTTAGATGCAGTAAACACCTCGCTATAAGTGATTCCATAATTTGCAGTAAGCAACGCTGCTAAACTTGCTTCATGTCCGAAAGGCATATTTGAATCGGTAATAACAACAAAATCAAAATTCAAACTTTCTCCCGTAGGCATATCTTGTGACGTACCGCCAACTTCATCACAAGCAAAAGTAACATAAGGGCTATTTATTCCAAGATCACCTACCACATTGTAGGCATCTGCACCACCTTTATTTTCAATAACAGCCGTAATTGTAACAATTTCACCTGCCTCTAAATTACCGCCTTCAACTCCGTTTATTAATACCTTTTCTAACGAAAATGCGGGTGCATAAGCAGTAAGTGTCATATTTGTTTCCCATACTTCGTTGTCAATATCGGTAACTGTAACTACAACGGGGAATGTTTTTTTGTCAACAATGTCGTTATCTATTGTAACAGTGAAATTTACGACTGCTGTTTCGTCTGCATCAATGGCACCGCATTGTGCTGTTGCGTTATTAATGGTAATTTGCGAGTCTGCGCAAGTAATTTCAACTGTAAGTGCGCCCGCTGTTTCGTCAATACCAACATTTTTCAATGTAACGGCTATTTCGCTGTTATCGGAAATATATGTTAAAACATCCTCATTTACAACTGAATAACTTTGATATACAACATACGGACCTGCGGCAGGTATTGCTTGTATTGTTGCAATATGTGTTACTTTGTTGAAACCTGTAACGGTAAGAGTTAAATCCATTGGAGTTGTAATGGGTCCGCCAAAATCAATTTCTGCTGTGCCGCCCGTAACTACCGCTGTTCCCACAATGATTACTTCATCGTCTTCGTCAATGTATGAAACAGTTGCAGTTGCTCCGTCGGTATCACAACTTACTGATAAAGAAGACATTCCAAGAAATAATACGGGTAAATGTGAAATATCCATTTCAGTTGGTGTTTTGGTACGGAACATTAAAGTTGGATCCCCAAAAACTAACCATGAATTGTAGTCAGCCGTACATCCGCTACCGTGTACCAAAAGCATTTTTTGAGAAGCATTTAACATAGCACCCGCAATAGTTCTTTTGGTTCCGGGTTGTGTTCCTGAATATGGAGAGGGTAAGTCAAGAGTGATATTTACAAATTCATCCTGTGCTGTCATAGTCTCAGTCCAAGCGATGCTAATTGTTGCTCCAAACACTGCAATAGCACCCGCAGGCTGATTATTATAAGTATGTTGCATAAAAACTTCGGCGAGGCAAGGCGCATCGCTGGAATTATACTGCCAAGGACCAAATTCTCCATTATTACACGCAACCAAGAAAAGAAATGGCAACATATTTGCATTTTGTAACTGATTTACATGTGTAGTCGAGTAACTCGCTACTGACCAACCTGTTGGAGAGCCATGGTTGCAATAATTCAAAACGCTGGCACCTCCATTAATATGTTGGTTAATTTGTGCTGCAGTTGTGTTCGGAATTCCCGGACAACCGCCGTCATAATCTTGGTAAACTGTTGTATATCCATAAGCCATCAATCTTGTTCTAATGTTGTCCATATGACGATAGTCATTTTCTTGACCGTCATGTCCGTTGGGATGATTTGGTCCATACCCACTTTCGTTTCTTGCAACTCCTATACCCGTAGTTAGCCAATTATCTGCTGTTGTAAGGTCGCGCTCGTAGTTAATTGTTCTCTCTATTTGTGTTTGAAGTTGAGCAACATTTTGTGCAGAAAATCTTCCTATTAGTATTTCCAAATAGTTATCGCCCCCGACAAGTTTTGCATATTCAACATCAGAACGTGTACTGCCTACTTGATGTGGCGGTAATTGTGGATGGTCGCCAACTAAAAGTACAAACGCCAAATCATTATCAGGATTGTTGTAATAATTTGTGATGTACGTTTTAATTGCTGCTGAAGAAGTTCCTGTTGTTGATGTAGGTACAATTGTAGTTTTACGTCCAATTGAGCGTTTCCAGTCAACATAAGGTTTCATATCATTTACCCACGGTGTATGGCAAATAATCAACAGTTCTCCTTCTTCACCCGTTGGATAACCTCTTTGTTGGATTACTCCTGCATGGTTAATAAAGAAGTTTTTGTACATCTCATTAAATTGAGGCTCAATTGTTTTGTGCCGTTTCTGGTTAGTAAACTCGTTAATTCCCGCTACTTTTGGGTTATTAACCACAGTAACAGTAATTTCTGAGTAAACCCTTAACACTTTTGTAACAGGGTTATACTGCACAGGAAACACATCAACCGATTGTCCTCTAACATCTCTCATAATAAATGGCTCGCGTAACGTAGCCAAATTACTCGGATAAAAGTTGTCTTTCAAATAAATATCTCCCTTTTCAAAAGGAACAGTGCTGGGGTCAATGCTTCTCGGCAAATGTCCTTTTGATGGAGCGATTTCGATGTTCTCAAAATCGAGGTATTCACCGTAAGAAATTTCCAATTCGGAACTTCCTCTATCGGGAATAATAAATGTAGAAGTCATGAAAATCATTTCGGGACTTCCTTTTTCTAACATCAGTGGCGCTTTGCTTGATGTTGCAATGTAAGCGTTTCCATATTCGGTAACAACTTCCATTAGTTCTAATTCATTAAGTTCGAAACGGATTGTTGTCTTTTGTTCTTGTTGCAAAAGCAAAACCGTTTCATTCATAATGTTTGTCTTTTTGCCCGTTGTCAAAATTTGATTTTGAGCAAAGATTGTGGTAAACGAGACTAAAAGTAATATCACTGATAGCCTTTTAATTAAAAATTTTAGCATAATCGAAATATTTTAATAAAAAATTTTGCGGCAAAGATAATAAAAATTTATTTAACAGGAATTAATTTTCGTCAAAAAAAATGATTATTTGATAAAAAAAATAAAAAAATTAATTTAGTGATTCGCGAATTTGACTTATAAGACGGATTTTCGCGGGTTTATTGAATATTTTTTTTGTTGAAGTGATGAAGTCAGGAGAGGGCAGGGGTGGATGACCTACCCCGAATTGCGCTTTTTGGGGTACGCCCCTACCGGTTATCTACGTGGCACTCGTACCGAGTGCTGCTACATGGGATGTATGGAGATGGTGAGGTTTGATTTGTTAGAGAACAATTAAGCTTGTATGTTTCCTTTTCTGGGATATTCCCCGAGTTGCGCTTACGCTAACTCGGGGTTATCTACGTGGCACTCATTTCAATAAATTCAATGCATCGCCTTACGGAGTGCTGCTGCGTGGGATGTATGGAGAGAGTGGGGTGCTCTTTGTGCATTCTTTGTGTACTTTGTGGTAGAAAACACTTTTCGGAATGGACTCAATTATTAAAATTTAATTATTAAAATTTGATAATCTAACCTACATTATTTTCAGCATCCCCTTTGTTTTTAGGGGATTACGGGTCAAACCCGCAATGACAGGTCAGGTTGTTATGTTCTTTTTTTCTATTAAGGTGGTGAGCCATATCGAACTATTATTCTGTAAAACAAATAAGGTATGAATAAGGTTACTTTTTGAAAGGTTAATTATATCATAAAATATTGAAATCCAACAATATAAATAGTGAATGAAAATTTAATCGGTCAGTAGTGATAATGAATAATGTAATCTATAAAAAACAATTTATTAAAAATAATTATTAATTTTGCGGCGTGTTTAGTAAACCAAAATATGTGGTCAGTTTTCATGTAAAGATTTGTATAATAATAATTTAGGTATATGATATTAAGAGCAGTTCACAATACACGTATATCCGCGTTTGTAGTTTCATTTTTTATTTTGATTCTTTTGTGGCTGCGTCTTTTTTTGTTGAACACTGTTCACATAACGACTTTCAACAATCCTTCCATGCCTTTGTGGGAAACAATTATAGAGCCTCTCTTTGGTTATTCAAAATATTATTCAGCCGTATTAAGTTTGATTTTAACATTTTTTATTGCTTTTTCGTTAAATCGGATAATTTTAAAATTTGGACTACTGCAACGTCAAAGTATGTTACCGTTTGTGATTTTTTCACTTTTGTCGTGCGCTTTTTTATCCGTTCAAAAACTTAATCCCATTTGGATTTTTACTCTTTTTTTTATACTTGGTATTGAACAAATTTTTTTAGCGGTTGGAAAGCAAAAACCTCAGGTAAATTGTTTTAATGCCTCGCTACTTGTTGGAATTGGTGCATTATTCTATGCAAAAGGAGTTTTTTTATTTGTTGTTTTTTTTGTAATTGTTGCAATTCTTAGGGTAGCAAATTTTAAATCAATTATTGCACTTCTTTTAGGGTTGATGTTTCCTTTTCTTATTCAGTTCAGTATCTATTATTTTACGGACAATGTAATAGGTTTCTTTATAGGATTTGAGGAAAATATCCTTTCAAATTCAGGACAATACAATCATGGAACCTTTTCGAGAATTTATTTTGGGGTCATGATATTTTTCAATGTAATTTCTATTATATTGTCGTTCAGATACATGCAGTCGAGAAAAATCTTAGCGCGCCGCTGTTTTCGGTGTTTCACCTGGATAATGTTCCTAATTTGTGCGGCTATTTTGACACCTTTTTTCGCAACAGAAATAATACCTGTTATCGCATTGATTTCTACCCCAATAGTATCATTATGGATAGATAGTATGAGAAAAATATATTTTCAGGAAATAGTCACAACATTTTTAATTGTTGTGACTATTTTAGGACAGATTTTTTTAAATTAATCCTCGTTAGTTTCAATATTTTCTACTACGTTTTCCTCAATATTTTCTACTGCGTTTTCCTCGAAAGTTTCAGCGTTCAATCTTTTTTTAAGTTTATACTTAAGTTTTTGTTTCACTTTCGGTTTCAGAGCGTTAGCGTCAACGATAAAGATACCACATTCAGTATTAGCAGACAAAACAACACACTCAATAGTTGTGCCATCTTTCATCTGATTAAGAATTCTTTTTCTTGTTGGAATATCATTGGTAACCATTGCCCTGTATTTGTTATCAACCATCAATGTTGCGCCGTAGTAGACACTTCGATATACATACGCTTGAACAGTTTTACCTATATAATCTTGAATTTCTTGGGAGTTCCAATCATATCCTGTATTGTTTTTTGGCAAAAATTTTAACGACAAGTATCCGTTAAGTGTGTTATAATTAATAACTTCACACTCAATAATTTCGTCGTTAGTAAAATATTTCATCAAATTTTTAATAAGGTAAATGTTTTCGCCGTAAATATTTTTCATGGGCATTTGAGCGTGATATTGATCTTCTACCAAAAATGACAAAGGCTTTTTATTAACTTTAATAACTTTGGTTTGAACAATTTTGCCTACGTAAGTTTCTAGGTTATAATTATTTCCAGCAAATTTAAGTAAAAGCCCTTTTTGAGATCTTTCAATCATTTTAACTTCGACAATTTTTCCAATATGGTAATTATGAATGAATTCAGAACTAGGAAAGTTTGTGCGATGTATCAGCCCTCTGATAGAGCCGTACTGCCAGGCAAAATGATGACCTATGTCCACAAATATACCAAAATCTGTTTTTTGAAAAATGATCCCTTTATATGTTTCGGAATCAGATAGTTCGGGTTTGTCGAAATTAACTTTTGATGCGTCAACAAAAACTCTGTTGACACCTGTCTCGCCTTCTTTTCGGGTTACTTTGGCAATCGTGCCATGGAAAACTCTTTTTTTCAATGATGGCAAAACTGCGTTCCACTGGTCATAATTTTGATATTTCCAAGGCATCAAACTGAACGGTACAAACGCAAATAATCCCTCTACTTTTATCAAAAAACCACTTTTTTTGATTTCAAAAATGCGAAAGGGAACTTCTAAATTCTTCTTCTTTACAATTTCAATATGGTCAAAAAGAGGCTCTAACCAATCTTTTTCTTCCTCTTTTTTAAATAAATTTTTTATGAATGACAACATGTTTATTATTTTTTAATTTTTAATTATTTTACAAAATAAAGTTGGAAAAATTTCCTACGCTTATATAACAGATTTTTTTGAAAATTATTTTTATTATGTAAAAAAAAATCACTTTTGTAACAAAAACTTCATAATTAATTATAATAATTTTACAATTTTGCGTTTTTTAGTATTAGAAAGGCGGATTTATGCAAAATTTTCGTATTATAAAAGATAAAACGGCAGGAGGATTTATGTTTTTCCTAACAATGGGGGCGTTGTTGCTCGTTGTTGTGATGGGAATTGGACTTTTTTTGAAATCGGCTCCTATTTTTGAAAATTATTCCTTAAAAGAATTACTGTTTTCTTCCAATTGGCGACCCCTCAGAGGAGAATTTGGTTTTTTACCATTTTTGATGGGAACCTTATGGGTAACAGCATTAGCGATAACTTTGTCGTTCCCTGTGGCGCTTTTAACGGCAATTTTTCTCACAGAATATAGCGGGTCTTGGGTACGAAAATATATATTTCCTGCCTTAGATATTTTAGCAGGAATACCGTCTGTAATTTACGGAGTATGGGGAATTATATTGATAGTTCCGTGGATTTCCGAAAAAATTGCACGAAATTTTGTAGAATTCTCAACAGGATATACAGTTTTAGCAGGCGGAATTGTGCTCGGAGTAATGATACTGCCAATTCTTACCAGCTTATTTATAGAACTATTTTCGTCTGTACCTGAACAGTTTCGAGAAGCGTCAATGTCCTTAGGAGCGACAAAATGGCAGACCATAAAAAAAGTAGTTTTACGAAAAACAGTACCGGGTATTTTTGCGGCGGTCATTTTGGCTATATCACGTGCCTTTGGCGAAACAATTGCAGTATTGATGGTATGCGGTAATTTTCCACAAATACCGCGCACTTTGTTCGATCCTGCATACCCCCTTCCCGCACTAATTGCTAATAACTACGGCGAAATGCTATCATTGCCACTTTACGAAGCAGCATTGATGTTCGCTGCACTTATACTTTTTGTCGTTATTTTATTGTTTAACCTTATATCGCGGGCAGTCCTGTACCGCATCGAAAAAAAGTTTTTTTAAAATATGAAACAGAAGTTTATTGATGATAAAATTATTAAATTTTTTTTAAGAATAGCCGCAGTATGGGTTGCAGGCTTTGAAAAACTAAAATTTATTGAGGAAAAATTCTTTAAAGGATTGATGTATATCGCTACTTTGACCGTTGTTGGTTTAGTATTGAGCATCGTTTTTACTATTATCAGAAGAGGCTGGGGCGCAATGAGTTTGGATATGATAACAAAATTACCCGGAGGAGGCTTTTATATTGGGAAAGCAGGCGGTTTCCTTAATGCTATTGTTGGGTCGCTATATATTGTCGGTGCGTCTGCATTCCTGGGATTGTTGATTAGCATTCCTGTTGTCTTTTATCTGAATATTTATCTTAACAAAAGGTCAAAATTTGCATACACTGCGCGGCTTGCTTATGACGTTCTGTTTGGAATTCCCTCAATTGTCTACGGTGCATTCGGTTTTACAATTATGATATATTTTGGACTGCGAACTTCCTTATTGGGTGGTATTATTGTAGTTACATTGCTGATAATTCCTATTTTTATACGTTCTATGGATGAGGCGGCGAGACAATTTCCTCGAGATATACTTGATGCAGCATTTTCATTGGGTGCAACAAGATGGGAAACGGTACGAGTAGTTTTGCGACAAATAGCACCCGGAATTGCAACCGCAACGCTACTTTCAACGGGACGAGCAATCGGAGATGCAGCATGCGTAATGTTTACAGCCGGATATACAGACGCAATTCCGACATCACTTTCACAGCCCGCTGCTACGCTACCTTTAGCGGTATTTTTTCAGATGAGTAGTCCAATTAAAGAAGTGCAAGAACGGGCTTATGCCGCAGCTCTCGTATTAACCATTATTGTCCTGATACTCAGTATTTCAGGAAGAATCATAACAAGTCGTTTTTCAAAAAATAAATTGCAATGAGAATAGTTAGAAAAAAATTCAGACCCGACTATAAATTTGTCAGGCACTGCGGAGGCGCACATTTAGAAGTGCAAAATCTTAATGTACACATAAAAGATAACCATATATTGAAAAATGTCAATATTACGTTCCCCGACAAAAAAATCACGTGCATTATCGGACCTTCGGGGTGTGGAAAAACTACACTTCTTAAAACAATGAATCGTCTGATTGATACTGTTGAAGGTGCGAAGATTGAAGGTAAAATTATTCTTGGTACTGAAGATATTGTCGGGAGCGGAGAAAATATTATACATCACCGTCGCCGGATTGGGCTTGTGTCTCAAAAGCCTTGTCCTTTGCCGATGTCGATTTTTGATAATGTTGCCTACGGTTGCCGAATCCACGGTATTTTAAACCGTAGAAAATTAAGAATGGTTGTTCAACACTACTTAAAAGCGGTCGGACTTTGGAATGAAGTAGAAAACAGGCTTAAAACTCCTGCCTCTCGACTCTCAATGGGGCAGCAGCAGCGTCTTTGTTTGGCACGTAGCCTCGCTGTCGAGCCTCAATTTATTCTTGCTGACGAAGCAACAAGTTCTCTCGACCCAATGTCCAGCAAAAATGTTGAAGAACTTTTTGTGAAACTCAAAAATGATTATTCGATTATAATGGTAACGCACACACTGCAACAAGCGCAACGCATCGCTGATTATGCTGTCTTTATGTATCTCGGCGAAGTAGTTGAAGCAGGAACAGCCGAACAACTCTTTAAAAACCCGCAACATACTCTTACCAAAGAATATCTTTCGGGGGCTTTTAATTAGAAAATTTTGTATTTTAGCCAACTATTAAGCTGGGCGGCGCGTAGTCTAATCGGGCAATGTTCGTACTCTTTAGCCGACCTTTCTTCAGACTCCTCTAATTGCAGAGTCAGATTCTCATGCCCATAAATGGCAAAAGTATTCATCAATGCCACTACTAAGAGGGCTCGCTCCGTTTTTTTGCATGGTTTTCGGCTCCATTTTATTTTACGCAAAGTCGCAAAGTTGAGAACGCAAGGATCGCCAAGTAGATTAGTTCGAAACAAAAAGCCGCCCCGAAACCGAGGCGACTTTATTATTCTTTATTAGCCACTAATTACACAAATTAGCACTAATTTTTGTGTTCTTTGTGTATTTCAATAAATTCAATAACCAAAACCTTTGTGTACTTTGTGGTTAAAAAAAATATAAACGCAAAGTCGCAAAGTTGAGAACGCAAAGAACGCTAATAAAGTGAGAAGAGAATTATTATGTTTTGTAAAAAAGGGTAAAAATAAGGTTGTTACAACGTTACAAAGAAACAACTGTCAAGTTTGTGCTAAGTCAAGAGTCCTGAAAATTGAAAAATAATAACAAAAAACTATTCTCTCCTTTTCTTTTTATCATAAAAAACTGCCACAAAAGTGCAAAGGGCAAAGAATGTTGTTAACATTGCAGTTTCTGGGAGAACGGTTGTCCAATTTCCATCTCTAACAAAAATATCATAAAATCCGGAAAGACCCCAATTTAAAGGAGACAAATTGCTTAATATCTGCATTGGATGTGGCATGAGGAATGTTGGTATCCAAACTCCACCAATAGCAGCCATAATAACAACTGAAATAGATCCAAATATTGATGCTTGTTGATAACTAAGGGCTATTTTTCCAATGATTATACCATATCCAATTGCTGCTAAGGAAGATGATAAAGACATCAAAATCAATGCTGCCCAGCTATGTCCGAATGTAAGTTCGGGGAGTTGCAAAAGGGGTAAAATAAAAAGCCCCATTAAAAACATCAATGTCAGTTGGAGTAAGCAAACGAACAAATAAACAATTATTTTTGATAAAATATAGACCCAATAAGGGCACGGCATTGTTATTAAACGCGCAAAACTGCCATCTTCTCGTTCTTTTATCATATTGCCCGACAATGAAATTACAATAAAAAAAATAGCAAACATTCCCCATGCGGGCACATTGTGCTGTACGGAATTTGGAATAATTCTGCTTTCGTCTAAACGTGCGTATTGAACTCTAATTTTAATCGGATTATTATAAAAAGAAAAATCGCTAATTGGAGTAGGAACAATTTTATTTACTCTTTTAAATATTTCATTATTAATAAATTGGCTTTGAATAATAACAGCGTTCTCTCGGATAGCACTTTCAATGGTTGCTCGAAAGGAGTTTTTTGTTGTAGGGTCGACGAAAATTGTTACGTTCATTGAATCTAAAATCACTGTTTGTTGCTTGTTGAAAAATGCATTGTGAACAATTTTGTGGACTTGTCGGCGAATATTAGCAGTTGTATTTTTCGGAACAACTATTCCAATTCTATATTCTCCTCTTGCGACTGCACGTTCCAAATCTATTTCGGTGAGCGAATCGTTTCCTATTTGGGTATGAACATCGAAAATATTTGTTGAAATTATATAATTTTCTACGGCATTGCCTAATGAATCTCTGTCAGCATTTAACAAAAGCATAGGTACTCTACTTTCAGTTATAGTATTGAATGTACTTTCCTGTAGGTATGCCATTATCATCACTAAAAAAAGAGGCATCAAAAACAACAATGCTAATCCGGCTTTGTCGCGGATAAGCAAAAGAAAATCTTTGTAGAGCAACGCTTTTATTTTCATATCATTTTATTTTTTTCTAACAAGCGATGCATTGTCTTATTATCTACCAAGAATCACTTCCTAACAGAATATCGATTAGAGTTTCATAACCAATCTAAGATATAGAATTTTAGTAACCGTAGCGCGCTTCTTTGCCTAATTCTTCTTCTATCCGTAGTAATTGGTTATATTTCGCCATTCTATCTGAGCGAGAAAGGGAGCCAGTTTTTATTTGCCCGCTATTTGTAGCAACTGCGATATCTGCAATCGTAGCGTCTTCGGTTTCGCCAGAGCGGTGTGAAGTAACCGATGTATAACCAGCGCGATGAGCCATTTCTATTGCATTTAACGTTTCGGTCAATGTTCCAATTTGATTTACTTTGACAAGGATAGAGTTAGCGGCATTAAGTTCGATACCTTTTTTAAGATAATCAACGTTTGTAACAAAAAGGTCATCGCCTACAATTTGACATTTATGACCAATTTTTTTGGTAAGCATCATCCAACCGTCCCAATCATTTTCAGAGCAACCATCTTCGATGCTATCGATGGGGAATTTTTCGATAAGGGCTGCTAAAAAATCAACTTGTTGTTGTCTATTTCTTTTTTCTGCTTTGTCGCCTTCAAATTTAGTGTAGTCATAAATTCCGTCGTTATAGAATTCAGATGCGGCACAGTCTAATGCGATGGAAATTTGCCCGCCATCTTTTAATCTACCCGGTTTGTATCCGGCGTTCTTAATGGCTTCGATAATGCAATTTAGGGCATCTTCTGTACCTTCCAAAGCGGGTGCGAAACCGCCTTCGTCTCCAACGGCTGTACTAAGTCCTCTTTTGTGTAGTACTTTTTTAAGATTATGGAAAACTTCTGCACCCATTCTCAAAGCTTCTTTGAAACAGCATGCCCCAACGGGTCGTATCATAAATTCTTGAAACGCAATAGGAGCGTCGGAATGTGAGCCGCCGTTGATGATGTTCATCATTGGAACAGGAAGAGTTTTAGCATTTGTTCCGCCAATGTACCGGTAGAGTGGCAGTCCCGAATATTCGGCTGCTGCTTTTGCTACGGCAAGCGAAACGCCAAGAATAGCATTTGCGCCGAGTTTGCTTTTAGTTTTTGTACCGTCAAGTTCGAGCATTTTGTTGTCAATTGCAACTTGCTCAATTGCGGGCATACCAATAATTGCCGGCGCAATCACTTTATTAACATTTTCAACGGCTTTCAAAACGCCTTTTCCTAAGAAACGTTCTTTGTCGCCGTCGCGAAGTTCGAGCGCCTCGTTTTCGCCTGTTGACGCACCCGAGGGCACTGCTGCACGACCAATAACTCCGCATTCAAGAGTTGCTTCAACCTCTATGGTTGGATTGCCACGTGAATCTAAAATTTCACGAGCATGAATTTTTGAAATTAATCCCATTTTGATAATATTTAATTATTTTTATTATTTTTAAAACCTGCATTATTCATATTATTTTTTTTCGAAAAGTCGCAAAGTTGTGAACGCAAAGAACGCTAATAAAAGAATTAAAGTAGGCTGTAACAACTTTTTTTTAAATGTTGTCCCCAAAATAATAATTAATCCGTTCAACTTTCCTTTATAAATAATATAGGCTAACGTTCAAATTCAGAAATTATTATTTTATTTTTTTATTTTTATGAAAAGTTTTTTAAAATGTTTATTATTTCTGCCCAATATTTTAGAATAACTATTAACCGAATAAATTAGATTCCTCATTTCACTTTGTTCCGTTCGGAATAACCGTCTGTTATAAGGGAAATGGTGGGAAAAAGGGGTCGACGAAACCGCACCCTTTTACCCTCATTTACAAGATGAAACAGTCATTCCGAACGAAGTGAGGAATCTTGATCAGTGTTTATTATACAAATATCCTTAGATTAAGTTCGCAAAGTATTAGAGAAATTCTTCAAGAAATGACTCGCAACAATCTCATTGAAAAACACGGAGATAAACGTCACACATATTATACAATCGCAAAACCAATAAAAGATAATTAAAAACAGAAAAGAAAAATATTAAAACTTGCAGCTGTTCCGTATTCCAAAACTAAAAAAGGTCAGAATGCGTACCCGTACGAACAAGTACCAGAGTGAGAATTTGTTTATCTTTTTTGTATATTAACAACCAATCAGGGCGGATGTGGCATTCTCGATATCCAACGAGATTACCTTTTAAAGCATGGTCGTTATGTTTTGGCAATAACGGTTGTTCAGAAGATAACGTCTTAACGACTTCGTCTAATTCACTTTTTGGAAGATTTCGGCGTTTCATCAATTCCAAATCCTTCAGGTATTGATTTGTAAAAGATATTTTAAGCATATTCGGCTGTACGTTTTAGGTAATCGTCAAAACAGTCGCAAGTAATAACATTTCCTTTTTCAACATCTTGGATTGCCGCGAGGGTTTGTTCACGAACAGTCGTTTTTATATGTGATTTCACTTTAAAAACATTATCCATAGCAATAATAATGTCTATTATTCTATTTGCCACCTTATTACGTGAATTATATTCTAATGTTAAAGTTGCCATATTGATATATTTATTTTTTTATTTAGAGCGCAAAATTACAAAAATAAATTAATTCTAAATCATAAAAAGAAAAAAAAGAGTTTTTTTGAACTCACTTTTTTGTTTCCAACCAATTTTTTTCTTACCTTTGCACTTTATTAATAAATCGTAATACCAATAAAAGATTAAATAAAATACAGAAATGTAATAGATTAAATAACAAATAATTGAACTTATAGATTTTATTCTCGCTAATAACGAAATCTCCAAAAATTTCCACGAGAATAACTTCACGAATATTCACGCTATAGTGTGAATTGTTTGTGCTTGTTTGTGGAAAAAGGTTTTGGAGAGCCTGTTATTAGCAAATAGGCAAATAAATAAACATTTTCACGCTTTTTTTATGACCCCATCAATCCACATAGGCGAACAAATCCGCAAGCATTTAGTTGACCAAAAACGCTCAATAGCGTGGTTAGCAAAGCATTTACACCACGACCCCAGCAACCTCCGAAAGTTGCTCAAAAATGCACATCTACCTACCGATTTGCTATTTCGGATTTCAAAAATAGTCGAGAAAGATTTTTTTGAAGGTTAATCCCGATTATTAGCGGAAAGCACAGAGGTCGGGTAATATTATTTTCTTTATGTATGCTTGGAATTCAAAAAAATTCTTGTACTTTTGCACTTTATTAAAATCCAATGAAAGTAATCA
>WRMI01000006.1 GCA_009777175.1 Marinilabiliaceae bacterium | reverse complement strand
GTTTAGGTGGCGAACATAAAAAAGGAGTTATAATTACTGAATTTGAATTTAACGAATACGCCTACGAATATGAAAGTTTGAAAGTATTGAAGTTTGACGAGTATAACGAGCAATGGTTTGACTTTATTGTATTTAATCGCAGTAAACTAAACTCTACTCCTGACTTTGGCACCATAATTTACTGACATTTATAATATATTGATAATCAAAGATATATAAAATTTGCGACACTTTTTTAGGTGTCGCAAAAAAAATGAAGATACAAAATGGGATGGATTGAAAGGATACATTACAAATGCAGACTTGTCTGAAAGCGATGTTTACAAAAAGTACAGCGAGCTTTGGCAAATAGAACGTGCATTTTGGGTAACAAAAGGAGTATTGGAACTACGACAGATGTTCCATTTTACCCGCAAACGCATTGAAGCGCACGTTTGTATTTGTTTCGTGGCATACAAAATTTATAAAGAATTAGAAAGAATACTTAAAATTAGCGGTATTAATTTGAGTGTTGATAAAGTTTTGAGTATTGCAAAGACTATTACAACAATAAAAGTAAAGTTGCAGCAAAGTAATAAAACAATAATGAAAACTATGCTAATAACTGAAAAGCATAAATCAATCGCTCGTGTGTTCGATGCGGAGTTTTGGGAAAATTTTTAGTAAAGTGTCGCATTGACAAAGTCAGGAAAAAAATACCACAAGAATTGGTCGATGCAATTGAAAAGTTACGTCAGTCGGTTGAAAAGACGGCGTTAGAGTTGTGTTTTTGAGGGAATTAAAATGATATACCACAGGATTTTAAGATACGGATATCCGTAAAAATCAGTGTTGTACACAAGCAGGTGATAGCACTGTTCAAGAAAAACAATATGTTTTTTGTGAATACGAAAAAAAAGTGTAATTTTGTACTCTGAATATAGATGAAATATAATATGAATACCAATATAATAAAAGACAGCGAAAAGCGGAACAAATTAAGGTTTATTACCTATATAATTCCTAAATTTTCAGACACTTACAAAATGGACAGAAAAGAAGGTTACCTATATCTAAAAAAATATGGCGGACTTGATTTTTTGTTAGAACATTGGTGGGCTTTACATACTGACAGTCCGTTTTGGGCTGTACGTAGTTTATACAATATATGTTATCAAAATGGGGGTCTGAAATGAAACTCTATCACGGAAGTTATACGGAAATAAATGTTATAAATCTCAAAAAAGCAAAACCTTACAAAGATTTTGGTAGGGCGTTTTATTTGACAAAATATTACGAACAAGCAAAAATATGGGCAAATCGTTTAGGTGGCGAACATAAAAAAGGAGGTATAATTACTGAATTTGAATTTAACGAATACGCCTACGAAGATGAAAGTTTGAAAGTATTGAAGTTTGACGAGTATAACGAGCAATGGTTTGACTTTATTGTATTTAATCGCAGTAAACTAAACTCGACTCACGAATATGATATTGTGGAAGGTCCTGTAGCTGATGACGATGTTACAAGGCAAATTGACACATTTTTGGTAGGAAAAATTACAAAAGAAGAATTTTTAGAAGAATTGAAATTTCACAAACCAACACACCAAATTGCTTTTTGTACGTTGGAATCATTGCAGATGCTCGAAAAAGTCAAAAAGAAACAATTTGTGAACGACATTGACGATATTATTACCCAATTGATGGTAACTGAATTTAATTTGACAGAAGCACAAACAATAGACATCTATTTTCAATCCAAAACGTATGGTAAATTGATTGATGAAAACACTGAATTTTCCAAAAAAGATTGGCAAGAAGTATATGAACTTTTAAAAACCGAATTGAAATACAACTGAAAAATTTAACATTCTTAGCGTTCTCAACTTTGCGACTTTGCGATAAAATAAATATTATTAATAATGTAGGTTAACATAAACTCGAAAAATTAGGCATAAATAGATGATATTCACTCATATACTAAAAACTAAAAAACTGATAACTAAATACTGATAACTAAATACTAAATACCATGCAAGACTTTTTAAAACATCCCGTATTTAAGACTGTTTCAGATATTTGTTATGAATGTGGTTATAAGGCTTATACTATTGGCGGTTTTGTCAGAGATATTTTTTTACACCGCAAAAATAGTGATATTGACATTGTTATTATCGGAAATGGTATTGAAGTAGCTGAAAAAACTGCAAAAAAAATGGGTGGTTATAAAGTATCTGTGTATAAGGCATTTGGAACTGCAATGTTTCGCTGTGGCGATTCGGAAATCGAATTTGTTGGCGCACGTAAAGAATCATACAACCGATATAGCCGCAAGCCGATAGTGGAAATCGGAACACTTGAAGATGACCAAAATAGACGCGATTTTACAATTAACGCCCTCGCTATTAGCCTTAATAAAGAAAACTACGGCGAACTAATCGACCCCTTCGGCGGAATTAAAGACCTTGATAAAGGAATTATCAAAACACCATTAGACCCCATGATTACTTTTTCTGACGACCCACTCAGAATAATACGTGCCGTCAGATTTGCTACTCAATTAGGTTTCAATATCGAACAGAATACTTTTGATGGAATAATTTCTAACAGAGAAAGACTTTCGATAGTGTCTCCCGAACGTATTATTGATGAACTCAACAAAATTGTGCTTGCAGAGCGTCCTTCAATAGGTTTTATGTTTCTTGATAAAGCAGGATTATTGCAAGATATTTTACCCGAACTAAACGCCCTCAAAGGTGTCGAAACTGTTGATGGCAAAGGACATAAGGATAACTTTTACCATACATTAGAAGTACTTGACAATATTTCCCCGAAAACAGATGATTTATGGCTCCGATGGGCTGCTATTTTTCACGATATTGCTAAACCCGTTACAAAAAAATTCGACCCCCAATTAGGTTGGACATTTCATGCTCATAATTTTGTAGGAGAAAAAATGATACCAAACATTTTTAAAAGACTTAAATTTCCGCTTAATGAAAAAATGAAATTTGTCCAAAAAATGGTTTCACTACACCTCAGACCTATTGCATTAGTTGAAGAGGAAGTTACGGATTCCGCTTTGAGAAGGTTACTTTTTGAAGCAGGAGACGACTTAGAAAGCCTTATGACTTTATGTGAAGCAGACATTACATCTAAAAACAAAGAAAAAGTCGCTAAATTGCTCGCCAACTTTAAGGTTGTTAGGCAAAAACTTAAAGAAACAGAAGAAAAAGACCGACTAAGAAATTTCCAACCACCAATAACTGGCGAAATTATTATGGACACATTCAATTTGCCACCCTCGCATTTAGTTGGAGTTATTAAATCTGCAATAAAAGATGCTATTCTTGATGGTATTATTAGAAATGATTACACCGAAGCATACCAATTTATGTTGCTCAAAGGCAAAGAATTAGGCTTATGAAATTTGAGTGATTTGAGATAGGAGATACTCAAAAGGGAATGTTATAGTCCGAAATACAAAATAAAATTTATTTACATATTCCACTCAGTATCTGCTCGAATATTCTTTTGTATTGCCCAATGGATATATGATAACGAGGGTATTTAGGGTGCTTTTTGAAAATAAGGGTCTTTGGCAATATTATGTTCTCAACGCATTTGTTTTTGAATGATTTTAATGTTAATATGCTTTTGCAAAAACAACTCTTTTATTAGATGGTTTTCCTGTAACCATACATTTTCCGTTTTCGAGTGGTGCATCAAGCGGAATACAGCGGATAGTTGCTTTCGTATCTTCTTTAATTTTTGTTTCTGTTTCGGCTGTTCCGTCCCAGTGGCAAAGGAAAAATCCGCCTTTCGTTTCTAAAAGATGTTTAAATTCTTCGTAACTATCAACTTTTGTAGTATTTTGTTCACGAAAATTAAGTGCTTTATTGAAAATATTTTGTTGTATATCTTCCAATAAATCAACAATATATTGAACGATGGTTTCCATTGGAATAAGAGATTTTTCTAATGTATCTCGTCGGGCAACTTCAACTGTTCCGTTTTCTAAATCTCTTTGCCCTATTGCTAACCGAATTGGGACACCTTTGAGTTCATATTCGGCAAATTTCCAACCGGGTTTGCGCTTATCATCGTTGTCGTATTTAACAGAAATTCCCGCCGATTTAAGTCCTGATAAAATACTTTCTACCTTTTCTGATATTTTTTCTAACTCTTCGATTTTTTTGTAAATGGGAACGATAACGACCTGAATGGGAGCCAATTTTGGCGGAAGTACTAATCCATTATCATCAGAATGCGTCATTATTAACGCACCCATCAAACGTGTAGAAACTCCCCATGATGTTGCCCAAACGTAATCAAGTTTTCCTTCTTGATTTGTAAAAGTAACGTCAAATGCTTTTGCAAAATTTTGCCCAAGAAAATGAGATGTACCCGCTTGCAGCGCTTTACCGTCTTGCATTAATGCCTCAATAGCGATAGTTTCTAATGCTCCTGCAAAGCGCTCATTTTCAGATTTGTAGCCTTTTATCACAGGCATTGCCATCCATTTTTCAGCAAAATCGGCATAAATATTAATAATAGTTTCGGTTTCATTAATTGCTTCTTCGCTGGTGGCGTGTGCTGTGTGCCCTTCTTGCCAAAGAAATTCGGCAGTACGCAAAAACAATCTTGTCCGCATTTCCCACCGAACAACGTTTGCCCATTGATTTATCAACAGCGGTAAGTCACGATACGACTGAATCCAATTTTTATACGTATCCCAAATTATTGTTTCGGATGTTGGGCGGATAATGTATTCTTCTTCTAATTTTGCTTCAGGGTCGACAACTATTCCTTTTCCGTCTGGGGAATTTTTGAGACGATAGTGCGTAACCACCGCACACTCTTTTGCAAATCCTTCAACGTGAGAGGCTTCTTTGCTGAAAAATGATTTTGGAATAAAAATCGGAAAATAGGCATTTACGTGTCCTGTTTGCTTAAACATGTCATCTAATGCACGTTGCATTTTTTCCCAAATTGCATACCCGTAAGGTTTTATTACCATACAACCTCTAACAGCCGAATTTTCTGCCATATCAGCTTTGATAACCAAATCGTTGTACCATTGCGCGTAATTTTCTTCGCGACTTGTCAATACTTTCGACATAATAATTTTTATTTAAATAAAATACAAAAGTATAAAAATTTTATTAATCAAGTTATTTTTGGCGAATATTTTTATCCTGCATTATCAATATTTTTATTTTAACGCAAAGTCTCCTAGTGTTATGTTAATAATTGTAAAATTGCATATTTTCAGATTCCTCATTTCACTACGTTTCATTCGGAATGACGAATTATACTTTGGAGTAGTTCAGTTTCCGCTGCGGCAGCGCCGCAGCGGAAACATGCCACATTAAAGGAATGAGATGGTCATTCCGAGCGTAGCGAGGAATCTTGGTCTGCGTCATTTTACACATAACTTTACACTAGTTGAGAACGCAAAGAACACTAACTAAAGATTTAAAGTTGGCTGTTAAAATTGTTTCTTAAAAATTTATAGACAACCCTACCGAATAAGGATAAAGTTGAGGTCCTTTTTCTGTTTTAAATAGCGACACAGGCGAATATGTTGCATAAATTCCAAGCCAACTATAACCCGCCCTTACCATATAAGAATAGCGGAACATATTTATTCCTATATCTTTATTATATTTTTTCTTATAATCATCATTTTCGTAATAATAATTAATTTTTGTATGCGTATTGAGTTTCAGGCTTCCAATTACTCCGGCAGATAGATATAGGCATCTGTTTCTTTTTTTGGTAGCGTCTGGTATTTGAAATTCAAGCATCAGGGGTACATTTAGCGAAAGTAAAGTTAATTTAGATTTATAAATTTCCACATCGTTTTCTACTCTTGGAAACCATAATTTTGCTTTATCGGTTAGGTCGTTTGAATTTTCTAAACTAAATCGGTAATTGTTAAAATTAAAGCCAATTGCGGTTACTAATCCAATGTAAGAACTAAATAGTTTAGTGGAATGTTGTAACGGATAAACGGAAATTTCCCACGACCTCTCATAATTAATTTCCATAAACTCGTAACCCTTAGGTAATTTTTCTGTAAAATTTTCATTTACATAACTATTTATTCCCAAATTTACGCTTGAAAGATGCCCTTTAAAAGAATTACTTTTTTTGTTTGAAACTTTTTTGTCGGGATAATTATTTTCGTAAACAATGGGTGTTCTGGAAGGTTGTGTTTTCAGAGGTTGTTCGGCGAGAGTTTCAGCGGGGTCGTCTGTTAATTTTCCTGTTTTATCGATGTAATAGACCATATTTCCGATGACTGCTTTTGCTTTTCCGTTTTCAAAAGGAAAAATTCTGTCATAAATAGTAGGAATAACTTCGTTCCCTTGTCGGTCGACGTAACCTGTTTTTCCATTTTTAAGCACTCTTGCTATTTCATCTTCGAATGACCAAACTTGCTGATAATCAACAGGTAATATTATTTCTCCGTCTCTATTTAAAAAGCCAATTTTACCGTCTTTCATAACTTTAATCAACCCATCTTCTTCTGCCCAAATATGGTTGTATTCAACGGGAATAACCAAAAAACCGTCTCGATTGACGTAGCCAATTTTTTTATTTTTCATAACTTTTGCTGTTTCGCCTTCGAAGTGCCAAATCTGGTCATATTCGGCAGGTAAAATTATTCCTTTTTCTAAGTGATATAACCCAATTTTAAGATTTTTTAACACTTTGATGTAGTTGTCATCTGTAAGGTCGTAAATTTGGTCAAACATACAAGGAATCAATATGTTTCCTTCCATGTCGACAACTCCTGAATGTTCATTTTGCAATACTCTAAAATATCCTGATTTTATTTCCCATACGCGGTCCCAACTACCCGGAGGCTGCGCAAAAGTTAATAACGAAACTAAAATCATAATTGTGATTAAATTTACTTTTTTCATTATTGATAAATATTAATTGTTAAATTATGTGAAAAATTAAAAATCGACTAACATAATGCCAATTGACCACGAATAAATTTCAGGTGCGCGCCCCTTTTGAAAAAGTTGTGACAAATCACACGTTGCGTAAAGATTTAGCCACCGATATCCTGTCCGTACCATTGCTCCATATTTGAACAAGTTTACGTTATAATCTTCATGAAATTTTTGTTTTACATTGTCAATGTATTTAACTTTAACATGCGAACTGAAATTCAAACCACCATAAACACCCGCATTTATGTAGAACGGATTGTTATTATTATCGGGTGCTTGAATTTCTAACAGTAATGGAACGGTGATTGTACGTACCAACATCTTGTTTTTCTTTGCCTCAATGGTCCGAGGGAGTGGGATTGTGCCTAATTGTTTGGTTTCACTAATTCGTTTAATCCTTTGGTCAACCAAATCATTAAACCTGTAATTGCTTAACGTGAGTCCAACACCTGTAATTAAACCGAAATTGTTTCTGTTTTTTGAGAGTGAAATGTCATGTTGAAAAAGATTCAAAGCCACTTCGACCGATTTATTCATGTTTAATTCGAGGAAATCTGCGTCTTTTGGCAAAACTGTGTTAAAAGGTTCTGAAAAAAAGTTGTTGAAACCAATGCCAACCCCACCCCAGTGCCCTTTAAATTGATTTCTCGGCGAATGAACGACACGAACTTTTGTCGTACTCGGATTGTCGTAAACATTTTCAATTATTTCAAAACTTTTGTTTCCAATTGTAATTTTGGTAAGCGTATCACCAAAAGTATCGAAATCAAGATTTATGCCGCAAATACGGGTCTCAGTGCGGCTTGGAGTCTGTTCTACTGTGATAATCGTATACTCCTTTTGATTTTGCGCTACTAATAACATCGGCAAAATCATCATCGTAATTAAATAACTTCTTTTTATCATTTGTTTCTATTTTTAATAGGTGAATAATTTTTATGTATAAGACGAAATGAGGTTTGAAAAAGTTACAAATTAGATGTGAGATATGAGATGTGAGATGTGAGATATGAGATGTGAGATGTGAAATTTCACAAATTACTTAATACTCAAATCTCATTACTCACTACTCATTACTCATTACTCATTACTCACTACTCACTACTCTCACTACTCACTACTCATTACTCATTACTCATTACTCACTACTCATTACACACTACTCATTACACACTACTCACTACTCACTACTCATTACTCATTACTCACTACTCATTACTCATTACACACTACTCATTACACACTACTCACTACTCACTACTCATTACTCACTACTCATTACTCAAATCTCATTACTCACTACTCATTACTCACTACTCACTACTCATCACGTTCTCATTAAAAATCAAATATTGCAAACAATGCAGCCAAATAAAAAAAAATAATACCAAACCAAAAAAAAGCATTATCTTTGCGCCCGAAAAATAATACAAAATTTTGAAAATATGATATTGCAATTACTTCTGAATGCCGTGTCATTCTTTGCGTTCTCGACTTTGCGACTTTGCGTTAAAATAAATATTATGAATAATGCACTCAAAACTCAAAACTCTAATATCTAAACTCTATACTCTATACTAAATACTCTTTACTCAATACTAAATACTCAATACTAAATACTAAATACTAAATACTCAATACTATAAACTCTAAACTTTTAACGTATTTAACATTAATACATTATGACAGAATCGATTTTAAAATTAAGAAAAGCGGTTATTACGGCAACGATAGTGTTGCTTACAGCCGCAGGTGCTTATGCACAAGGATTAAATTGGAGTGGGACGCAGAACTTTAGTTCTAACCAGACCATTTCGCAGAACATCACCCTTACGGGGAACACAACAGTGTTCGTGAGTTCGGGTGTTGAAGTAATAGTTAGCGGTGTTATCAGCAGTAGCAGCGGTTACACTCTAACAAAGACAGGCTCGGGGTTGTTAATTTTCACCGGCGAGAACACCTATACCGGAACGACTACCATCAGTGCGGGTCAGTTGCGGATAGGAAATAGTACCGCAACGGGGAGAATTTTAAGCAGTAGCATTGTAAACAATGCTGAAATGGGCTTTTGGCGCAATAACGATTATACCATTGCAGCCGATATTTCGGGTACAGGAACGGTATATAAATCGAATCATAGCGGCGCCAAGTTAATTTATACAGGCAACAATACGTATGCGGGTGCTACAGGCGTTCACAACGGAACGTTGCAAATAGGAGACGGAACAAGCGGTAAGTTGACTAACTCCGATGTAACGCTGACCCTATCTACCGCCATACTCCGCTTTGAGCCGGGAGAATCGACGAACTTCACGAAGGCTATCAGTGGAGCGGGAAAGGTGGAATATAAAGGGAATAGCGGTATTAAACAATTAGATTTTTCCACGCCAAAAACCTACACCGGCACAACCACCATTGAAGCAGGTTGGTTTCATATTACATATTCGGGAACGGTGGCAATCGGTAATATAATTGTGGAAAGCGGTGGCGTTATAATATTTAATGCCGGCGATAATGACCAAACCTATTCAGGTGCCATTTCGGGCGACGGCAGCCTCACAAAATGGGGCGGCGGTAAATTGACGCTAACTGGATTTAATGACTATACCGGTAGTACAGGGCTGTACGGCACCCTGCAAGTAGGTAACGGCACAAGCGGTAGTATTTCATATACTTCAAATGTTACGCTTGGCGACGCAAACGCCATACTTCGTTTTGAGGTGGGCGGAGAAGAGTGGTTCGATGCAGTGATTTCAGGACCCGGAAAAGTGGAATATAAAGGTATCGATGAGGCAACAAGAACTCTATATCTTACAGCCGATAATACCTATACAGGTACAACAACCGTTGAATCGGACGGCATTTTATATTTAGGTTCTAATACAATAGCAGGGAGTGTGGCTGGGAATATAATATTGAATAATAACTCAGGTGTCTGTTTTTATCGCACAAACGAACATACCTATTCTGGCGTTATTTCAGGAGCAGGTGATGTATATAAAGTCCAAACAAATAAAACCATATTAACCGGCAACAATACCTATACGGGACAGACATACGTTACCGCCGGCACCCTGCAAATAGGTAACGGAACAAGCGGTACTATCAACTATACTTCGGGTGTATCAATAAACGCCAACGCCATACTCCGTTTTGAGGTGGGCGATGAAGAGTGGTTCGATAAAGTGATTTCAGGAGAGGGAAATGTGGAATATAAAGGTATCGAGGATGCTACAAGAACTCTATTTCTTACAGCAAATAATACCTATACAGGTACAACAACCGTTGAATCGGACGGCATTTTATATATAGGTTCTAATACAACAACAGGGAGTGTGGTAGGGAAAATAATATTAAATAATAATGCAGGCGTCTGTTTTTGGCGTTCAAACCTTTATTCCTATTCAGGAATTATTTCGGGAGAAGGATTCGTGCGCAAACAGGGTAGCAGTACGCTTTTTTTTGATAAAACGCATACTTATACAGGCTTTACAGAGATATATGGAGGTACTCTTACGCTTACGGGTGCAGGATATATTTCTCAATCAGCAGGGCTCTTTTTGAAAGGAGCAGGTACACTCAACATTGAGGCGGCTGACAAAACTATCCAAAGATTGACAAGCGAAAGTAGCGGAGACGGAAGCGTCGTTGATCTCGGATATCGCACTTTAACCATTAATACGCCTGCCGGTTTCACCGATTTCTACGGTGGTGATTTTACAGGTGCGGGCGGAGTTACTAAAACAGGTGGCGGCACATTGAATCTGGGCAACGACGTGCCTTATTCTGCCGCAGGTACATTATTATTAGGTGGTGGAACACTTGGTATGTCTCAAAATTGGCAAGGAAATTTCACACAAAACGAAGGCACAACATTTAACGTGAATGGAAATGTGCAGTTTGGAGGAGATTTAGAGTTAAATGGCGGCAACATAAATATGAATATAACGGGTTTAAACTCGAAAATTACAGCAGAAGGTGATTGTTTTGAATCAGGAATAACTACAATTAATATTTCGCCGGCTGTTGCGCCTGCAAATCAGGTGTTGATAGAGGCAGATTCAGGATTAGAAGTTCCATACTATTTTTCGCTTAATATGCCCGATTATAATGCAAAGTTGGTCGGTAATGGAACGCAGTTGTTATTATCGGAAGGAAATACGCCAATTATTGGCGCTGTTCTGTTATATTCAACCTCGCTTGATGCTCCGTACCCCGGACTATATATAACATCCTTAGATCAGCCCGAAGGATATCACCAGTTTATTACACCAATATCGCAATCTTACAGGGCTATGGAACTGATAAATGATGTAGGTTACGTTATTAGATACAATAATTATTCAGGATTTAATTTTGGTACTTTTAATGTTGAAACAGGTGATTTTTCACAAATATCTGAAATGATTAGCGCTTATAGTATGGCGTGGAATCCCATTAACAATGAAGTTTATATATCACGTGGTTCAACAGAAAACTCTTTTGGGAAATTAGATATTACGACAGGAGAATTTACCCCAATTGGAAACACTACTTACATCTATTTTATTACCATTGATAATGATGGCATTTGTTATGCAATTCGATGGAATTTAGGATATGATTTTGGTACTGTAGAGTTGTCAACGGGTGATTTTACAAAAATTGCTACAATTAGCAGCGGAAGTGACCAATACCTCGCTTCTGATTTGTCGGTAAACAGGGAGACTAACGAAATTTATCATTTCTTCAGACCTTTTGACACAAACCGTAATGATTATTCAATTTTACAAAAAATTGACAAAACAACGGGTGAAGTTACAATCATTGGAGATTTTGTTAATATAGTTGAATCGGGTGTTATTGGAGATACATATTATGCAAATGCGCCTGCTGCTGTTACTAATTTTACTGTTACTCCCGGCAACGAAGGCGCTTTAAACGCTACTCTTGAGTGGACAAATCCAACTGTTACTATTAGCGGAGACCCTTTAACATCAATTACGGCAGTTAAAGTTTATCATGGCAACAATTATATAACAACAATTTATAATCCAACGCCCGGAACTACAAGCAATTACAATTACAGTGCAGCGGCAGCGAGTAATTATACCTTTAAAGTTGTTCCCGAAAATGATGCAGGAAAAGGTATATCTACATCCAAAACTGTTTGGATAGGATTAGACGTTCCTGCTGCGCCCGAAAATGTTACGCTTTCTATTAATGAAAACGGAGATGCGACTCTTACGTGGGATGCGCCTGCAACAGGTTTACATGGCGCTTATTTTACGCAAACAGGGCTTGTGTATGATGTTTTTCGTATGTATGATAATGTTCAGGTTGCAACAAGTCAGTCGGGGTTAACTTTTTCGCAGACGCTTACTGAGATAGGAACTTATTCTTACAAAGTAGTTGCTAAAAATGCAAGCGGTGATGGCGGCTCACAAGTTTCTAATATAGCGGATTATTGTACGGTTATTAATTCTTTTCCGTGGAATTTTGGTTTTGAAGTAGTTGGAACTAATTTCCCCGGCTGCTGGGCGCAGGAGTATGTTAGCGGATATATAGATTGGGTAATCGTATCAGCAACAACAGGAACTCCCGCCACAGCGCACTCTGGTAATTACAAAATGCGTATGCAAAATAATCAAACTGCGGCACGTAAAACGATGTTGATAACGCCACCTGTTAATTTAACATCATTAACGGAGCCTGTTTTAACTTTTTGGCATACGCAAGCACAATGGGCAAACGACCAGGACGAATTGAGAATTTTTTATAAAACATGGGCAGACGACGAATGGACACAAATTGCTGAATATACGGCAAATGTTCCCGACTGGACAGAAAGAAAAATTCTACTACCCGAAAAATCTAACGACTATTATATTGCTTTTGAAGGTACGACAAGATATGGCTACGGCATTCAATTAGATGATATTTCTATTTCAGAAGCGCCAACAGTTCCAATTATTCGCGTAACTCCTCAACCCGTTAATATGGGTACAATTTATAACAATCTGCCTTATAATACTGTAAAAGTTCAGGCAATTGAAAATAACGGAGGCGGTACATTAAACGTAACAAGTTATAGTGCGCCTGAAAATCCTGAAATTTCTGTTTCGGAGTTGCCAATGTCTGTTGAGCAGTTATCATCGGAAGATATTACGATTTTGGTTGATGGAAATGGACTGCCCGTTGGACCTTATACAGGTGAAATTATATTAAGTTCGAACTGTTCGGAAAATCCTGAATATACAGTTAATATCAGCGGAAATGTTGCTCCTGCTATTATTTTGCAGCCTCTTTATGAAAATTGGAATGCAGGAAACCCACCCGGATGGATTAATACAAGATTTTCAAGACAAACAACAGGAGGAGTTGACGATTCGCCTTATATCAGGGCTAATATTGATGGTAGTGCTATTCTGGCAGTAGCGCAAACGCCATTTGTTATGATGGGTGATAATCCTACAATGTCTTTTGAATTTAAAGCATATAATTATTCGGCGCCTAATGATCCCACTGATGCAACTAACTTGTCGTATAGAGTAGATGTATCAAACGATAACGGATTTACATGGAATGAAGTTTATCGTGTTGAACAAGGCGACCATATAGAAAGCGATGAATATCAAACAATTACTGTTGATGTTAGCGAGTATGCAGGTGAACTGTGTCAATTCAGGTTAATTTTCAACAGGCACAATGGCGATTTTTACGTTTGCGTTGATGAGGTTTACATCGGAACACAATTGCAACACGACCTTGTAGCGGTTTCTATCGCTGGCGACAGTTATGTTGAAATTAATAATACAGGACAATATACTGTTACTGTTCGAAACAACGGTTCACAACCAATTAATGCTGACCAATATACCGTTAAATTATTTAAAGAAGGCGACATTGAAATTGGCAGTTTACAAGGTGTTACCCTTACTGAATTTGAAAATGCTGATTTTGTATTTACGTGGACACCTACGGTTGTTGAGCCTACGTTTCTCTACGGATTTGTGGACTATCCCAATGACGATAACCACTTAAATAACAGCACAGCCAATTTTTATGTCATCAGTGGTACTGAAATTCCGTTTACAGTTAATATAACTACAAATACGGGCGCTTCGGTAGTTGGCGCGGAAGTTTATTTATATAGCGGTCGTGACTATTACGAATTAATTGCTACTAATGAAAATGTTACCTTCCCTGCCGTATGGACAGGCACTTATAACATTGAGGTTTATTTAGATGGTTTTGAGCCTCATATTGCAGAAGATATCGGAATTTGGGAATCATTTACCTATTATGTTGTGTTACAAAATGTTCATATCACAACAAACTCATTATCTGAGGTGGTTGTTTATCCAAATCCTACGAGTGGGAAGTTTTCAGTACGTCATTGCGGGCTTGACCCGCAATCCCCCCAAAACAATGGGATGCTGAAACAAGTTCATCATGACTCGGCTTTGGAGATATTTGATATAGCCGGACGCCTTGTTCACCGTGAACCGTTTACCGTGAACCGTGAAACCCTTGAAATAGATATTTCACACTTGCCAAACGGGTTGTATTTTGTGAAGGTTGGGGGTGAGATGGTTAAGGTAGTTAAAAAGTAAATGAGTGAATGAGTAAATGAGAGAATGAGAGTAGGGGCGTACCCTTGCGGTCGCCCGATGTGTTGTTTGTATGAACATCCCTTTGGGGATGTAATATTGGAAGAAAATTAGTGATAACCTCTGTGACCCTCTGTCTCTGTGTGCCTCTGTGTAATAAAAAAATAGTTACACAGAGAAACACGGAGAACACACAGAGAAACACAGAGAAAAAAATGAGAATTAAAAACAAGTAATTTATAATATTGAAAGAATAAAAAAACTCTGTGACCCTCTGTCTCTGTGTGCCTCTGTGTAATAAAAAAATAGTTACACAGAGAGCCACAGAGAACCACAGAGAACACACAGAGAAAAAAATAATATAAAAAATATTTTTGATTTTTTTTGTTAAAAAATTTTTATATCAAAAATAAGTTGTAATTTTGCGCCCATCTCATTGACCATGTGTTAAAGGAGAAACGGGGTCGTTAACAGCGACCCTTGCTTTTTTATAGTTCTGATATTCAATAATTAACCTTCGCAATCGGCTATTGTCTTCAATCATATATGCAGTCCAAGGCAGGATGTATTCTTTACGGTCTTCCAAGACGACCAAATATCGCTCAAACTCGTGTAAGATTAATATTCTTTCTCTTGTACCACGTTTATTACGCCACACTTTAAGATTATTATCGTTTGAAAAATCTATCATTGGTTTTGGAAATCCTATTCTTTCCATTCTTCGTAAATCTGGAATTCGTTCCGTTTCAATATTGCCTGAGTGCGTAAAGTGGTAATAGGTGTATTCTTTGCCATCAATTAATGGGTGGGATTTCAACGCAAGTTTTTTGTTTTGAAAAACAGGTCTGTTTTTTACAAAATCCTTTTTGAAAATATCATAAACACCCTCGTTATATAAGGCAAAATTTCCTTTGTAATATTCCAAAACAATCAATTCGGGTAGAGTGAATTTCTTTTTCATTTCGATTTCCAAAAAAATAAATTTAATTTATCTTCTCGTAACAAGGTAGAATAGTTCAGCGAATAACCTGTACGGTGTTGAATGCGCTTTATTACTTCTAGTTTTGCTAAATTGCTCTGCAAACCCCTGCAATGATATCCAAGTGCGCCAGAAATCAAATCTGCTAAAGGCATAAGTTCTCCTTCTTGCGAACGTATTTGCTGAACGCGTTTAATTATATTTTTGTCAAAATCATAATGATTTATACGCAATATTTTAGAAAGTTTTTCTACTTTGCGTTGTGAACAGGTATCTTTGATATCAATGTAAATATTGTAACTATTTGAGGGAGTTAAAATTACTTTCAATAGCCCAAAATAGGTTTTATAAAAAAAATCGTCATATGATTGATTATAGAGGGTATGATTTAAAAGTGCCTTGTCAGGTACAATTAAAGCACGAAAATGAATATCATCATCATCAAAAAAGTAGTCAATCAGGCGTAAATAAAAGTCTTTTTTTGAAGGAGACACTTTGTTCCATTTTATCTCAAATGTGGATGGAAATCCAAACTCAAATTTTATTTCTCGGATACGATTCGATATTTTGCGTTTTTTTTCTTTTGCACACCAAACAGCACCAAACACCATTACATTGATATTATCATTTTCTAAATGGCAACTTTCATCGCAATAAATATTGTATTCCATACTCTATTTGCAAATTAATATTTTTGCAAAAATAGCATAAATTTTTCAATTATACACAAATGAATAAAAAATTTTTTGATTTCACAGAGAGCCACAGAGAAAAATAAACAAAAAAATATTTTTGATTGATTAATAAGAATAAATAATTATTTTTGCATCAGTTATTTACCAAAAAAATATCGCTATATGATTAGTAATTATCAAATTAGAATAAACGAAAGTATGCCGCTTGGACAAAGTATTATTGCCCTGCTTAGATCCGCACCCGAAGTAGTATCATTCACTGAAAACAGTAAAATCGAGAATAGTTTGAAAAGCGGTTTTAAAGATGTTAGAGAAATAATAGACGGTAAACAAAAAAAAACAACGATAGACGAGTTTATTAATGAATTACGAAATAATAATAACTGATACTTTTAAGCGGAATTTTAAGCCGTTGTTAAAAAAATATCATTCATTGATCAATGATTTGGAACAATTCAAATGTTATTCTTATTAAACCATTCCCACCCTTTGTTTGAAACACCATTAAATTTAAAAACTTTTTCAAATTCCTGAAAATTTACAATTTTTGTTTCTTCTATTTGATAAAAAAAATGGGATAATATTTTTTGGAGACTCATTACAAAAGTTTTTAGGTCTGCAATACGTTTATTAATGTTTAGTTCATTAATTTCCTTGGATACGTTTTATTTCTCTGTCAAAGTCAGATATATAATTTTCGTCTTGACTTTTACGGAAAACCTCGTATTCCTGCTCGGCTTTCAGTCGTGCTTCCAATACGCTAACTTTTCCTTTGTCCTGTAAAATAGGATATTGCGAAAGTTCTAAAAAATGATTTAAAAACAGAATCCATTCCTTCATATTAGTAGTAATTCCTTTTTCAGCACGATTTTCGGCAAGGTCGAGATAGGCTGAAACAATACGGTTTAATTCTCTAATGTGTGCCTCGCTCAAATAATTTTTAGCCACAATAGCATCCGATTTGAGAATTTTTCCATCAGGAATGTGTTTCCAGGTAGTTAGACCCATATAAAGTTTGGTGGCATCAGCCGAACTGTAAATAATTTCTGCGGCTGTTTTGCCTGTAATAGCCCAATGCAACTTGTTTTGAACGGTGGCAAAAAAATCTTTTGTAGCGGGCGAGTTTTTGTCATAATCAACCGCAAGTGCGTAAATATCAGTAATTTTCTGATAAAATCGCCGTTCGCTCGCGCGTATTTCCCGTATACGTTCTAATAATTCGTCAAAATAGTCCTTTCCAAAACTTTTACATTGTTTCAAACGTTCATCATCAATAATAAAACCCTTGATAATAAACTCTTTAAGCGTAGAAGTAGCCCAAATGCGAAACTGAGTTGCTTGATAACTATTTACTCGATACCCTACGGCAATAATAGCGTCAAGATTGTAGAAATCAAGTGTGCGGAAAATGTCTCGCTTTCCTTCCTTTTGAACTACTCGAATTTTTCGAGTAGTTGAATCTGTCTGTAATTCACCACTTTGATAAATTTCTTTCAGATGATAAGTGATTGTATGAGTTTCCACGCCAAACAACTCCGACATCCGTTTTTGTGTAAGCCAAAAACTACCGTCTTCATACTGTACATGAACACTTACCTGCCCGTTGGGTGTGGTGTAAATGATGAGATTGGATTCTAACATAATATTTTTTTCAATTCTATAATTTCGATACTACCAATTATTACGTACTTACTATTTGTTTCAAGAATGCGGGATTAATCGCTTGCTTAGGGGTTTTAATTTTGTAGAACATAATTATATTGTTGATTTTAATTTTGCAAAGGTAGAAAAAATTTTTGGAATTATATCCTCTATTGTCAATTTTTTTTTAACGCAATAGACGCAAAGATTTAGTGATAATCTTGTGCCTCTATGTAACTTATTTATTTCACAGAGAGCCACAGAGAAAAAAATAATAAAAAATATTTTTGATTGATTTATAAGAAGAATTAAAACAAGAAAATGGGTTGCTATAAATTAGTGATTAGTGCGGTTGGTTTTTAGTTTTTGTGCAATTTGGATAGTTGCTTACTATCTGAATTGCACAAAATTTTTGGGGGGATGTGTACGTTGGGGGTTTTCCCTTCTTTCGATGGTGTTACATTTGTATGTATCTTACGTCAACTGTAATAATTGCTTTAATCCTTTGTCTATTTCCCCTATTTCGGTATTAGACAATTCGCCCAATTCGCCGAGTACCAACGTAGAATCAATCGTTGCAATTTTACCGACGCGAATCAGAGATGGTACCTTAAGTCCGTTGGTTTCTGAAGGAAGAATGAAAATATCAGATTTTGTAATCCACTTAAGTTCCGAGGTAATAAAACAAATTGTAACATCTAATCCACTATTGTTCAATACAACGGCGGGTCTTATTTTGTTTCCTCTTAAATCAGTAAAAGGAAATGGTATCAATATAACACTTCCTTTTTTCATACATACTTCACCTTCAAATCGTTTACGGAATAAATTTCAGGCTCGTCGTTCAAAAAATCATTTGAGTGACTGATAGAAGTCAACTGTTGCAGCCCTTTTGTAATCATAGCATCACCGGTTCTTCGGGTTATAAACTCCACAAAATCGTTCACTTCTTGAACTCGTTTTGTAGGCAGTTGTCCTATCATACCCACTGTGTTTCTTACTAAAACTTCTCGTTCCATTCTATTTTGGTTTTAAATTCAGATTGCAAAATTACTATTATTTTTGGATTTATTTCCAAATTAGGATGTTATGTACTGCTGTTTTTGTCATTTATTGTTCAATTCTGTTTTCAAAAATTTGTAAACTTCTTGCCACCGTGATAAACTTTCATCGCAAACCTCCATTTTCATAACACACATTGTATAAATCTCTATGAGCATAAAATTTATTGTCGGTATGTAATGCCCACCAATGTTCGTTAATAAAATTCAAACCATCATATTTTTTTAGGTAACGATAAGCGTCTTGCATTCCCATTTTATATGCAAGAGCAAACTCAGTAATTAATAAAAGTAACAAAACTTATTTTATCACTCGTTTCTTTATCTAATTTTCCGTTTGTCATAATTGTTACATATAATTGTTTAAAGTACTAACGTGTAAAAATATGTTTTATTACATTCGATAGTTGGTTACTATTTGAATTACAAAGAATTTTTTTTTGGTGGCGGTTTGCGGGAAATAGTATGGGTTGTGTTCATGTGTTTTTTCAATCAACACAATTTTTCTTTATATTCTGATTTTGGAGTTAATTGTTTTACTGCTTTGTCAAAATCGCTCTCCAATTGTTTCATTTCACGTTGTCGGTAAATATCAAATTCTATTTCGGCTTTTTCTATTGCTTGCTTGTGTGAAATTTTGCCTTTATCGTTCAAGATGTTTTTGTTTAACATTTTAAGTTGCTGGTCTAAAAATTTTTTCCAATCATTCATTCTCATTGGTTTTTGCTCAAGTGCTTGCAATTCGGCGTAGCCCAAAAAACCTTGACGATTACCTTCGGTTTGAACTTGTAAGAATTTCTTACAAGTTCGATATTCAGTCAATTCACCCTCTTGAATAATGTTTTTTATGTGTTGAACTACATTTTCTCGTGTAGTATTGAAAATTTCAGACAACTGCTTTTGTGTTAACCAAACAGTTTCTTCTGCTAATCGTACCGATACTTTTGTTTCATTATCTTCTGTTTCGTAGATAATAAAATTGGGATTTGTGCGTTGTATATCGCTGTTTTTCATCTTTACAAAAAATTTTCTATTCACCAAGTTTTCATAACACCTCCTTTTTTCATACATACATCACCTTCAAATCGTTTACAGAATAAAGTTTAGGCTCGTCGTTCAAAAAATCATTTGAGTGACTGATAGAAGTCAACTGCCCTCTTGTAATCATGGCATCCTTTCATACCCACTGTGTTGCTTACTAAAACTTCTCGTTCCATTCTATTTAGGTTTTCAATTCATACTGCAAAATTACATTTTTTTTTGGATTTATTTCCAAATTAGGAATAAAGACAGAAGAAAAACCTAATCTTCACTCAATTTTTTTAGTAACTCTTCTGTAGTGCATACTTCAATCACTGAATGTTTGAAATCAGACTTGTTCATTGTAGCAATAATCTCAATACAATTCATATATGCAGTACAATATTGAACCGCATCTTCAAAATCTTTGAATTCAGTTTCTAAAGCATTAATGATTGTTTCTTTTGTCACGCTCAAAACGTCAAGAATATCAACCATTTCCCGAATGAACTCAAACGTTTTTTCACGTCCGCACTCTTTTTGCGACACATAATAAATATCTGTAACGGAAGACGCTGTAACAAATCCTTTTATTTTCCCTTCATCAATTTTACTGAATATTTGATAGGCAATTTCAAAAAAGGGTTCTCTTTGCAAAGCGATATCAAGTATGATATTGGTGTCTATTAATATTTGTTTCATTTGTACTTTTCGGATAAATAATTGTACTTGGCATCTTCAGTATCAATGTTCATACCCTTAAGAAAACCTGCCCATCGGGAAACAAAATTTTTTGCGCTAGTTTCCTTTGTTGCCTTCGACTTTTCTTCTTTATGTATAATGAAAAGTTCAACTTCCCTGCCATACAAATTAGGGATGAGATAAGGAAGAAAAATAGCTCCGTTTTCAGATACTTTAGTGTCAAATTTATACGCTTGCATAGATTACAAATTAAAATTTAATAATTTGCAAAAGTAGATAAAATTTTCTAAATGCCAAGCGTGTATAATGAAAAAAATTTTGTTTTTTTTATTTTTATTTTTTTTGCAACTAATTATTAAAAAAAACATTATATTTGCGCACTGATTTAAACCCGATTTTTGCAGTAGTTACTCAAAATTATTTGTATATTTAAAATTTAGAACGAGATGAAAGAACGTAGCATGGTATCTTTTGATTGGGCGATGAAACGTGTGCTTATACAAAAAGCCAACTATGAAATTTTAGAAGGTTTTTTAAGCGAATTGTTACGGCGCAAAATCAAAATCAAAAATATCACCGAAAGTGAATTTAACAAAACATCAAAGAAAGACAAATTTGGCAGGGCGGATGCATTGGTTATTGCGGACGACGGCGAACTTATAATCATCGAACTGCAATTTGATAGTCAGGACGACTATTTTCAGCGTATGCTTTATGGCGTAAGCAAAAGTATTGCTGAATATATGAACGAAGGCGACAAATATTCAAAAATACGTAAAGCATATTCAATTAACATAGTTTATTTTGAACTTGGCGAAGGCGATGACTATGTATTTCATGGTTTTACAAACTTTACGGGTCTTCATACACATAATGAGTTGAAATTAAGTGCTAAGCAACAGTCTCTTTACACAAAAGAGATACCGGGTGAACTTTATCCCGAATATTATATTATAAAGATTAGAGGTTTCAAAGATGTAGCGGTAGATACCCTTGACCAATGGATTTACTATTTGAAAAACAATAAAATACGAGATGAATTCACAGCGCAGGGTCTTGATAAAGCGCGAAAAATATTAGACTATGATAATCTTTCAGAAGAGGAAAAAATAATCTATAAGGGTGATGTAAGGCAAGAGCGTATACGCGAGAGCGAGATGGAAACAGCATATTCAGACGGAGAAATTAAAGGCGAGGCAAAAGGCGAAGCAAAAGGACTTGCCGAAGGACTTGCCAAAGGTTTAGAAAAAGGCGAAGCAATTGGTTTAGAAAAAGGCGAAGCAATTGGCTTGGAGAAATCTGTTATCAGAGGCTACAAGAAAGGACACTCAATAGAGATAATAGCCGACCTGACTAGCCTATCCAAGGAAAAAATTCTTAAAATTTTGAAACAAAACGGTTTGATATGAAAATAAACCTTTAGTGAAAATTAACATTATATGAAAAATTTATTAGAAAAATTAGAAAACATTGAAGCAGCAACTTTGAAAAAGCCTTTTTCGTTACTCGAAATGCTTTATAAACAAGTTCATGGCAAATAGGTCGCACAGAGCGAAATGCTCGCAGGACTGTTGAACCCCGATGAAAATCACGGACATGGGTCGTTACTTATAGAATCTTTTTTGAGGAAAATAGGTGTTTACGTCGTTTATAGCAAAGAGATAAACTTGAAAATAGAAACAGAACGAAATGCAAACGGAAGGCGGATAGACATTTTGGTTTCGTGGCTTGACGGCAACAAAAAACACGCCGTAATCATTGAAAACAAACTGAATAATGCTCCGAATCAGCCAAATCAACTCAATGATTATTACAATGCAATAGTTAGCGAGGGTTACGAGGTTGATAAAGTTGTGTATATGCCGCTTTCTAAAAAATGGCAAAAATCAGAAGACACCGATACCTGCAAAGAAATACTTAATAAGACAATTGACTTTGACGCACAAGACATTGTTGATTGGCTCGAAAGTTTAATAATCAATTTGGTATAATTTGGCAATACAGAGAATTTTTAAGATGTTTAATTTCAAATCAATATATTATGCAACGAGCAATAGAAATCCAAGAAAACCTTTCCAACGAAGAAATCAACAAATAACATTTCATTCACATCAGTTTGTTATGAAAATGGTTATTATTATTACCGAAATGAAAAAACATTTATTTTCGATGTTGCTGACAAAAACGGCATAATCGAAACGTTAAAACCCATTTTACAAGAACTTTCAGAATATAAAGAAAAATAAATTCACCATGCAAGAAAAAGATTTTATATGCCAAAAATGTAAGAAAGAGATAAAAGTAAATATTGATTCAAAATACAAACAAGTAAAATGTGAATATTGTGAATCGCAATTTGATGATGACATTGTTGAACAATTAGAAAATGTTAAATATCATTTAGAAAGCTACCGAATTTGTTTTCACGAAAAAGATATTAATTTTGTTGCAAATAAATTATTTTCGTCTGGTGCTGGTAGTAGGGATATTTACAGAATACTACAAGATAACATAGATGATCCCGATGATAGCCCTCTTATTCATAACAAACGTGAGCTAAAAAACATCAAAAAATCACGAACTATTTTATTATGTTTATGGTGGCTTTTGGGAATTCACAGGCTTATCACATTTACTTATTTACTCATTCCCTAAATTTAAATAACTGCAAAGATAGATGAAAATTTATATTTTCAATAATTTTTTTTGATATTTTTGCAATAAATTTAAAGACTTTGCGTTTTTAGAATAATAAATAATTTATTTATAGAGAAATGGATGATGAGGAATTTGAAAAATATCTAAAAGATATAGATAAAATTAAAATTGATTTTATTTCCGCATACAATCATGAAATACAATCAATAATCGGTCTTGATTTACAACAATTATTAGTTGTGTTGTTTTATCGAGGAGATACATTTGTGCAAAAAGAAATTCAAGAGTATTGTTATAAAATACTCAAAGAAAAAGATTTATTAGTAGAAGAGCATAAGGGAGATTATCGTAATATACATCTACTTGAAGATTCTAAATATTTGTAAATAATTATAGTTTATGAAATTTACGAATACAACACGAAAATTGCCCATTGGCATACAGGATTTTGAATATTTGCGAACAGATAATTGTTTGTACGTTGATAAAACGTTGTTTATTTATAAATTACTGCAACACGGCAAGCCTTATTTTCTTGGTCGTCCGCGTAGATTTGGAAAAAGTTTATTCCTTTCCACCCTCAAAGCCTATTTTGAAGGCAAAAAACAACTATTTGAGGGATTGAAAATCGCCGAATTAGAAACGGAATGGATAAAATTTCCTGTTCTTTATTTGGATTTTAATAAAGAAAGTTACAGCGATGTCCGTTCACTTGAAATAGTAATTGATGATTTTTTACAAAAACAAGAACAACAATACGGAGTATCTTCTATTTCTGAATCATTATCTGTCAGATTTGCCAATGTTATTGCACAAGCAAAAAAGAAAACAGGTCTGGGGGTTGTCGTACTCATCGATGAGTATGACAAAATGTTAATTAATACAATGGACAAACCTGATTTGAATAAAGATATACGTACAATGTTGAAAGGTTTTTACGGCGTTTTGAAAGCCGAAGATGCTAACCTGAAATTTGTTTTTCTTACAGGTGTTACAAAATTCTCACAAGTGAGCGTTTTTAGTGATTTAAATCATCTTACAGATATAAGTCTAAATAAACAATATGCAGAAGTATGCGGTATTTCAGAAACAGAACTATTACAAAACTTTCAACCTGAAATTCAGGCATTGGCAGAGGAAAATCATCTGACTTACGACGAAGCATTTGCAAAACTCAAAAAATTTTATGACGGCTACCATTTCGCAAAAGAAAGCGTAGACATTTATAACCCATTTAGCATAATAAAAACTTTTGGACATTTAGATTTTGCATATTATTGGTTTGAAACAGGGACACCTACTTTCTTGGTAAAACACCTTGCAAACACAGGGTTTGAGATACCAATTCTTGAAAATAACATTACAATTTTAGCAACTTCACTAATGGATTATCGTGCCGAAAATGAAGATTATACTCCTTTACTTTACCAAAGTGGATACTTGACAATTAAAGAATATGACCCCGAATTAGACGAATATACCCTCGGTTTCCCAAACGAAGAAGTTAAATATGGTTTTCTCAACCAACTTTTACAGCAATTCACTCCTTCTTTTGGTACTTCTTCCTCAAAATTTTCCGCAAATGGATTTATAAAATTGTTGCGTGTCGGTGATATTGAAAATACAATGATAATGTTGAAGGCATATTTTGCCACAATTGAATATGATGCCATTCCCCAAAAACTGCAAATAGAAAAGTTTTATCAATTTGTTTTTTGGCAACTTTTTACTTTAATGGGTCAATTTATTCGAACAGAAGTCAAAAACAACAAAGGACGTACTGATGCCGTAGTAAAAACTGCCGACTATATTTTCGTATTTGAGTTCAAAATGGACGACAAAGCAACCGCCGAAGATGCTCTAAAACAAATCAATAGCAATGATTATGCCATTCCCTACACCGCCGACCATCGAAAACTTGTAAAAATTGGAGTAGAATTTTCAAAAAAAGAAAAAGGTTTAAAACGATGGGTGATAGAGTAGTGGTTAGTGGTTAGTGATTAGTTTACAGTTTATAATTTATATAATTTATAGTTTATAACCTTATTTTCACCTTATTTTTCTTACAAAACAACCTTAGTAGCAAAATGAGTGAATGGGTGAATGAGTGAATAAGAGCATTGAATTTATTGAAATGAATGCATCGCTTGGTAGAAAAATGAGTTAATGAGAGAAAAAATCCGCAAAAAACCGCAAAATCCGCGAATCTCTTTTCTGGTTTGCAATAAATTTGTTGGTTTTGCGTTTGTTGAGTGTAAATAATTTATTAAACAAAATAAAAATAAAGTTGTATCTCATTTACTTATTTACTTATTCACTGACAACTAAATGCTCTCTTATTTCTTTATAGTCGGATACTCAATTCGTGTATGATAAATGTTTTTGAGTTTACTTTTAAAAGTATCTTTAATAATAGCAATATCTTTAAAAGTAATTGGGGAGTTAATAAATTGGTTATCAGCAATTTGGTCGTTTATTATTCTTTCTACTAAATTATCAATTTCTTCGTTTGTATATACTTTAATGCTTCTTGACGCTGCTTCGACTGAGTCTGCCATCATCAAAACGGCTGTTTCTTTTGTAAATGGGGAAGGACCGGGATATGTAAAAGCACTGATATCCTTTGGTTCGCAATTAAATTTGTTGATATAAGAGTTATAAAAGAATTTGGTTTTAGTGGTTCCGTGGTGTGTTTTTATAAAATCAATAATTTGTGTTGGAATATTAGATTTATTCGCCATTTTGGCACCACTTTCAACGTGATAAATAATTGCTTTAGAACTTTCTTCAAAAGAAATCTCTTTATGCGGGTTGATGCCACCAGCCTGATTTTCAGTAAAAAACATTGGAGTATCCATTTTGCCGATGTCGTGATACATTGCTCCTGCTCTAACGAGTAGCGGATTTGCACCGATTTTATATACTGCTTCCTGCGCTAAATTTGCTACTTGAATAGAGTGTTGGAACGTTCCGGGAGAATTTTCGGCTAATTTTCGCAAAAGCGGATGATTAGTGTCGGACAACTCTACTAATGTTACATCTGAAAGGAATCCGAAAGTTCTTTCAAAAATATATATCAAAGGATATACTAAAAGCATAAAACTGCCATTTATAGCAAAATGACCATACATTTTGAGGTTGATTCGTGTAATATCTCCTTCTTGCCACAAAGCTAATCCTGTGTATATCAACGAATAAGTGAGGATTATAAGGAATGCAGATTTAAGGAGTTGTGAGCGCCTTACCATCCTGTATAGGCTCACAATTGCGACTATTCCGATGGGTATTTGAAGGACGATAAACTCAAAACTATTGCTTGAAAATAGTGCGCACATAAGCATAATAACAACGTGAAAAAAGAAAGCGAGGCGAGAGTCCAAAAAAATGCGCACAATTAACGGAAGTATTGCAAATGGAATGATATAAAGGGACATTTTTTCAAATGTTTGCACAAACCACGCCAAAATAACCATCAAAACTGTAACAAGCATCAAGAAACAAACAGACGCAAAACTATCGTAAACTTTTTTTCGGAAAACGTAGATAAAGAAAAAAGTGAGTACAAACAAAACAACAATCAATGCCGTTTGTCCCAAAAGGATATAAACGGCTCCTCTACCCTTACCAAGTCGCGATTCATACTCCATTTTTAAAGAATCTAATATTTTACCCGTATCTTCATTAATTATTTCACCCGTATCAATAATGCGCTGACCTGCAATTATTAAGCCCGATGTTAAACTTATATTTTTTAAAATATTCTGTTTTTCACTTTCAGTGCGCTCTTCGTTATATAAAAGGTTTACTTTCAGATACTTATTAAGATGTAGTTGGCTGATAAATCCTTCGGCATCATCTTGTTTGATTTTTAAAATATTAGTAATGTAATCAATTAGAGCCGATGTAATTGATTTATAAGCGGTTTGATAATTAAACAAATTTTCGGCTTCATAAGGCATAGCAAAATTATTTTTTACTACCATTATCACTTCAAAAGAGTTAATATCAGGTATTTCGTCGGGTATTTCTATTAATCCTTGTTGGTAAATGTTTTGAAGCAGTTCCACGCACTTATTTTCAATAATGCTAATCTGCATTTTATTTTTACTCCGAATAAAATTTTCAATAAATGGAAATTGTTCGGACATTTTATCAATATTTAAATTAAAATCAGTGATAAAATTTTCTACTGCTTTTTGACCAATGGTTTCGTCATCAATAAAATAGGGCTTAAGGTTTTGTAAAATTAAATCTTTTTCAATTTTAAGTTCTGATTGACTTTTGTAAACAGGAAAATCGAAGGGTGCCATTAAAGTTTCGTGTCTCCAAAGTTTACCTTGCGAATATTCGTATCGGAACTTTCCTTGTCTGGGAAGTACATACAAAACCGTACCCGCCGCTAACAAAAAAAGAATAACCCTATAACCTACTTTAGAATATTTTTTAAAAATTTCTTTCATATATTTGTTTTTAGCCACTAATTACATTAATTATTGTATTTAAGTTATAACGGTTAATGGTATTCCGTTTGGAATGCAAGGCTTGGTAGAAAATGAGAACAACGTGATTCCCCCGCATCCCGTTAGGGATGCATCCTTAACGGAATGCAGAATTGTATGGTTTATATTTATTCTACCGAGCGATACATCCCTAACGGGATGTAAGTGCAGAAAATTGCAAACCGTAATATATTGTTTATTTTTCTTCACTTAGTATTGTTTATTTTCCGCTAACCGCTAACCACTAACCACTAATCACTAATTTTCAGGATATCTTTTATCAAAATAAAATGCAAAAATAACAATTTAATTTTAAAACAAAAATTTTTTATGAGGACAATATTTTTTACAAAAGATGTTCATAACCTATATAATTCATACAAGGAAATATGTCGTTTCGTTTAACGGCATCTGTAGCGGCGACCCTTGCTGTTGCCTAAAAATAGATTTGAGTTTCGTAGCCTCACCGCGACTCGAACGCGAATCTGAAGTTTAGGAAACTTCCGTTCTATCCCTTGAACTATAAGGCCATTTTTTTGTTCAAAATAAAATGCAAAAATAGGATTTAAAATTTAAATTCTTATAAAAAAAAACTTTTTTTTTGCATTTTAATCAATTTTTTTTGAAAATATAAAAAAAAGCTATACTTTTGCCGCGCTTTTGAGACCGGAAATTTTGTTGGATGGGGACATAAGTCCCCTATTTTGTTGATAAATTCTTAAAGTATGATTTTGCAATCGGCAATAATTCAACTTATTAACGATAAGTTACTTGCTGACGGATATTTCCTCGTAGGAGTGGAAGTCCGTCAGGCTAATAATATTATTGTACTGATAGATAGCGAAGTAGGAGTGAGTATTGATTATTGTGCCAAAATTTCGAGGCTGATTGAAGAAACATTTGATAGGGATAAAGAAGATTTTGCGCTTGAGGTGTCATCGCCCGGTGTTGGACAGCCCTTTAAAGTGTTGAAACAGTATCAAAAGCACAGTGGAAAAGAAGTTAAAGTGTTAACAAAAAGTAAAAAAAATGTAGTCGGAATTTTAAGCGATGTTACAGAGAAGGGATTTGCGATTAAAGAAGAGAAACATGTCAAAATTGAGGGAAATAAGAAAAAAGTTATTCAAGTAAACGAGCATCGTTTTGACTATGAAGACATTACAAGCGTAAAAGAAGTAATTAAATTTTAATATCATATTTTATTGTTACAATGGAACATATCACATTAATAGATACATTTTCGGAGTTCAAAGAACTAATGAACATTGACAGGGTAACAATGATTCGCGTTCTCGAAGATGCGTTTAGAGGAGTTTTGATAAAGCTTTTCGGGTCGGATGATAATTTTGACGTTATAATAAACACAGACAAAGGAGACTTTGAGATATGGCGAAATCGGACAATCGTTCCCGACGGAAGAGTGAAAAATCCACACTTCCAAATTTCTTTGTCAGAAGCCAAAAAAATCGACAACGACTATGAAGTTGGCGAAGAAGTTACAGACGAAGTAAAATTTTTAGACTTCGGACGTAGAGCAATTTTAGCATTGAGACAAAATTTGTCAAGCCGAATACTGGAACTCGAAAAAGATACAATTTACGGAAAATATAAAGAAAAAGTAGGGCAAATTGTGTTTGGAGAAGTTTATCAAGTATGGAAAAAAGAGATGTTAATTTTAGACGAGGAAGGTAACGAACTGATACTCCCTAAAACTGAAATGATACCGTCAGATTATTACAAAAAAGGCGATAACCTCAAAGCCGTTGTCCATAGCGTTGAAATTAAGAACAATACGCCTTTGATTATGTTATCCCGAACATCACCAGCATTTCTTGAGAGGCTATTCGAAATGGAAGTACCCGAAATATTTGACGGTCTGATAACTATCAAAAAGATTGTCCGAGCGCCCGGCGAACGTGCAAAAGTTGCAGTTGAATCTTATGACGACCGCATCGACCCTGTTGGCGCATGCGTGGGTATGAAAGGCTCGCGAATTCACGGTATAGTTAGAGAACTCAGAAATGAGAACATTGACATAATTAATTATACATCTAATCTGCAACTTTATATACAGAGAGCATTAAATCCCGCTAAAATTTCGACTACAAAAATATTTGAAGACATAAAAAGAGCTCACATTTACCTACGCCCCGAAGAAGTTTCCTTAGCAATTGGAAAAAACGGTATTAATATTCGTTTAGCAAGCCAACTTGTTGGATACGAATTAGATGTATATAGAGAAACAGGCAACGAAGAAGACGAAGAAGATGTGCCATTAGATGAATTTTCAGATGAAATAGAAGAATGGATACTCGACGAACTTAAAGCAATTGGTTGCGACACAGCAAAATCAGTTTTAGACCTTACTGCCGAAGATTTGGTCAACAGAACAGATTTAGAAGAAGAAACAATAAACGAAGTATTAACAATATTAAAATCAGAGTTTGAATAAATAAGATGGTTATCCGATTAAGCAAAGCAGCAATTGAATTGAACGTGGGAACGTCCACAATAGTGGAATTTCTACACAAGAAAGGGTTTGATCTACAAAATAATCCTAACTCAAAAGTTTCGGAAGAAATGTACGAACTTTTGAAAAAAGAGTATAAAATTGACCAAACCGTCAAAAAAGCATCGGAAGACCTTAGCGATAGAAAAAGAAAAGATAGAACAACTTTTTTAGATGACGAAGATATTGATAATAACAACGTTGAACCAATTAATCTAGTAGATAAAAATTTCCAAACTGATACGGATAAAATCGATAAACAAGAAGATAAATCGAAGAAAATAATAGAAGAAAAAATCGATAAACCAGAAGAAAAACCCGATGAAAAACCTGTTTCTACCAAAGCGCAAGAAACAAAAGAGGTAGAACACATTCCGACTCAAATAAAAGAAATTGAAGAAATTAAAGTTATCGGAAGGATTGATTTAGATTCATTAAATCCACAAAATCAGCAGAAAAAGAAACAAAAGCAAAAAGATTTTTCTGATACAAAAGTTGTTGAAAAACCTCAAAAAGATTTTTCCCAAAACAAACAAAATAATAATCAGGGTAAAAAGGAGTTTTCAGAACAAAAAAAACCGTTTCATAAAGATAAAAAGGAATTTACTGACAAAAAACAAGATGTTTCTAAACCCAAAAAAGATTTTAATGATGTAAAACAGCAACCCAAAAAAGGAAAGCAAGAGGTTTTGGATAATAAACAACAGTCAAACAAGCAAAAATCAGGTAAAAAAGAGAACGAAACAAAATTTGACCAAGGAACTCCCCAAAAAGAGAAAACTCCTTTTAAAGATGAGAAAAGAGAAAAAACTCATTTCAAAGACGAGAAAAGAGATAAAACACACTTTAAAGATGAGAAAAGAGATAAAACTCATTTTAAAGATGATAAAAGAGACAAATCCACGCAACACTCTGATAAGAAAGAAATAAATCAATTTCCAAAAGATAAAAAAGAGAAAACTCCTTTTCAACACGATAAAAAAGAGAAAGCACCTTTTCAACACGACAAAAAAGAGAAGGCATTCGTTCCAAAAGAGAAAGCTCCGTCAACTCCTGAAAAGCCTGCGCAGCCTAATTTACAAAAAGAGAAGAAAAAAACCGAAAATTTTGTACCTACGAAAGTCCAAAAACTTGCTGGACCGACCGTTATCGGCAAAATTGCACTGCCCGGAGAACCTAAAATTGTTGAACCTCAACCACCAATTGAAAAAAAGGATAAAAGAAAAAAGAAACGCAAAAGAATTAGAAAAGGTAATGAACGAGTCAATATCGTTGCACCTGCTCCCACTCCTCCAAAAGTTGAGCCACCGATAGACCCAGTAGAAAAAGAAAATAAAGAAAAAAAGGAATTCGCAAAAGCGTCTGATAAACTTGTAAATAAATTTGACCCAAAGAAACCTGCAAAATTAAAAAAACGCCCATTCAGACCCGAAATAAAAGATGAAGACGTTGCAAAACAAATTAAAGACACCCTCGCACGACTTACATCAAAAGGAAAATCAAGAACATCACAACACAAAAAAGATAAACGAGAACTACTGTCACAAAGGCAACAAGAAGAAATTGAAAGAAAAGACCAAGAAAAACGCACAATTCGAGTAACTGAATTTGTTACAGCAAACGAACTTTCAAATATGATTAATGTGCCTATTAATAAGGTCATTGAGTCCTTTATGAGTTTGGGACTTTTCGTTTCAATAAATCAAAGATTAGATGCTGAAACAATTGCATTAGTTGCAGAAGAATTTGGCTACAAAGTTGAATTTATTAGTATTTCAGTTGCAGAATCAATAAAAGAAGTAGCCGACAAACCCGAAGACTTAATTGAACGACCCCCAATTGTAACCGTTATGGGACACGTCGACCACGGAAAAACATCACTTTTAGACTATATCCGAAAAACATCAGTAATATCTGGCGAGGCAGGCGGAATTACGCAACATATCGGCGCATACATCGTAAAATTAGACACAGGTCGACAAATTACATTTTTGGATACACCCGGACACCAAGCATTTACGGCAATGCGCGCACGAGGAGCGCAAGTTACCGACATCGCTATTATCGTAATAGCCGCCGACGACAACATTATGCCTCAAACTGTTGAAGCAATTAATCACGCAGCAGCAGCAAGTGTTCCTATCGTTTTCGCTATTAATAAAATTGACAAACCTAACGCAAACCCAGATAAAGTCAAAGAAGAACTTGCTAATATGAACTATTTAGTTGAAGATTGGCAAGGAAAATATCAAAGTCAAGAAATTAGCGCCAAAAAAGGAATAAACGTAAAAGAACTACTTGAAAAAGTGTTGTTAGAAGCCGATATACTCGAACTAAAAGCAAATCCTAACAAATTAGCATCAGGGTCTGTCATAGAATCTTCACTTGACAAAGGACGTGGATATATCGCAACCGTTTTAATTCAATCGGGAACATTGAAAATCGGGGACTTAATATTAGCAGGAACAAACTACGGATACGTCAAAGCAATGTTCAACGAGCGAAATCAAAAAGTAACTACTGCGCTACCATCAGAGCCTGTCGTCGTACTCGGACTAAACGGCGCACCACAGGCTGGCGAAAAATTTAACGTCATGAAAAGTGAAAAAGAGACCAAAGAAATAGCCTCTAAAAGATTACAATTGCAACGAGAACAAGGTTTAAGAGCACAAAAACATATTACGTTAGACGAAATTGGTCGCCGTAGGGCAATAGGAAATTTCCAAGAATTAAACTTAATTGTCAAAGGTGATGTTGACGGCTCTGTTGAGGCATTGTCTGATTCATTAATTAAACTTTCTACCGAAGAAATTCAAGTTAACGTTATTCACAAAGCCGTTGGAGGTATTTCTGATTCTGATATAATGCTTGCAGCCGCCTCTAATGCTATTGTAATAGGATTCCAAGTTCGACCATCACTCACTGCACGTAAAATAGCCGAAAAAGAAGAGATAGAAATCCACCTCTATTCTATCATTTATGACGCAATAGAAGAAATTAAAGCCGCAATGGAAGGTATGTTATCACCCGAAATTAAAGAACAAATTCACGCAACAGTAGAAATTTTAGAACTTTTCAAAATTACAAAAGTAGGTACAATTGCGGGCTGTGTTGTTAAAGAAGGAAAAATAAAACGTACATCAAAAATTAGGCTTATCCGAGATGGAATCGTGGTTTATACGGGCGAATTAGGTTCGCTGAAAAGATTTAAAGACGAGGCAAAAGAAGTCACAACCGGATTAGAATGCGGACTTAATATACAGAATTTCAATGATATGAAAGTCGGGGACTTTATCGAGGCTTACGACGAAATCGAAGTTTTGAGAAAACTTTAGAAACCTTTAGTCTTAAATATAGTGTTATGTTAATTGTAAAATGGCATATTTTCAGATTCCTCATTTCACTGCGTTTCATTCGGAATGACGAATTATTATGTTGTGTAGTTCAGTTTCCGCTGAGCTGCCGCCGCAACGGAAACTTGCCACATCAAATAGAATGATATGGTCATTCCGAGCGTTGCGAGGAATCTTTGTCTGCGCTATTTAATACCTATTTGGACAGTGTAATGTTTTAAAAATATACCTTTAATGAAAATCCTTACATCTCAAAACGAAATTACAACCCAAATTGATACCCTAAAATCTTTAGGAAAAATAGTAGGTTTTGTACCCACCATGGGTGCTTTGCACGATGGACATCTATCTTTGGTCGAAATTGCCGGTTCTCAATCGGATATTGTTGTAGTAAGTATTTTTGTTAATCCTACTCAATTTAACAGTCCCATTGATTTAGAGCGATATCCACGTAATTTAGAACAAGACGCTGCTTTTTTGAAAAAATCAAAATGTGATTTTATTTTTGCGCCATCTGTTAAAGAAATTTATCCTAAACCCGACAATAGAATATTCGACTTCGGGCAATTGGACAAAATAATGGAAGGAAAATTTCGACCCGGACATTTTAACGGCGTTGCACAGGTTGTGAGCCGTTTGTTTGATATTATAAAACCGCATAAAGCATTTTTCGGTGAAAAAGATTTTCAACAATTAGTTATAATTCGAGAATTAGTTATTAAGTTTAATTACAATATTGAAATAGTTGCATGTCCGATTAAACGTGAGAAAGATGGATTAGCCATGAGCTCTCGAAATATACTTTTAACAGAAAATATTCGAAAAAAAGTTCCAATAATAGCTGATATTTTAAAAAAATCTACTACTTTTGCAAAATTAAATTCTCCCATAAATACAAAGAACTTTGTTGTTGAAAGCATTGAAAAGGTTGAATATTTGAGAGTTGAATATTTTGAAATCGTAAATGGAAATAGTTTACAAACAATTGAAAAATGGGACGAAACAACTTTTGTGGTCGGTTGTATCGCAGTATGGGCGGGAGATGTAAGAATTATTGACAATGTGTTTTACAAAAATAATATTACATGAACATTCATGTCGTAAAATCAAAGTTACATAACGTAACTGTTACAGAGGCAAATTTGAGTTATGTTGGCAGTATCACCATTGACGAGGATTTAATGGAGGTAGCCGATATTTTTGAGCACGAAAAAGTTCAAGTTGTTAACAACAACAACGGAGAACGCATCGAAACTTATGTGATTAAAGGCAAACGTGGTTCTGGAATTATTTGTCTAAATGGTGCTGCCGCACGAAAAGCCGTCGTGGGAGATGTCGTAATTATTATTACCTACGCAATTATTCCTTATAATGAAGCAAAAAATCACAAACCTACTTTCGTTTTCCCCGACACTTTGACTAATAAGTTGTTGAAATAATTTTTTCGATAATGACCAAAAGTAAAACAATTTTTGTTTGTCGAAACTGCGGCTCCGAATCGCCAAAATGGATTGGAAAATGTTACTCATGCAGCGAATGGAACACTTTCGTTGAAGAAGTTGTGATGACAGGTAAAATAAAAACTTCTTCTTCCACCAAAGATTTCTTTTCAGGAAACAGAAAAGCGGTGCAAATTTCAAAAGTTTCTGTTGAAGAACTACCGAGAATTAACACCGGAATAACCGAATTTAATCGTGTACTTGGCGGAGGATTGATACCCGGCTCATTAGTTTTGATTGGCGGCGAACCCGGAATAGGAAAATCTACTTTGGTTTTACAAATGGCGCTAAATTTAAAAAATCATTCAATTCTTTACATATCAGGCGAAGAAAGCCCACAACAAATAAAATTGAGAGCCGACAGATTGTGCGAAAATATAACCGACAACTGTTCTATTCTTGGCGAAACATCAATGGACAGAATTATTAACCACTTAGAAAACACTAATTATGACCTTTTAATTATTGATTCTGTTCAAACATTAGAGCGCGAAGATATGGAATCAGCACCGGGGAGCGTTTCGCAAATAAGGGAATGTACCGCAATGCTCATGCGTGTTGCAAAAGAAAAAGATTTACCCGTGATTTTAATTGGACACATTAATAAGGAAGGAAATCTTGCGGGACCCAAAATTTTAGAACATATCGTTGACGTTGTCTTACAGTTTGAGGGTGATAGACATTATATGTATCGTATTTTGCGTTCCTTAAAAAACCGATTTGGCTCTACATCAGAAATTGGAATTTTTGAGATGTTAAGTTCCGGGTTGCGTGAAGTTTCGAATCCAAGCGAAATGTTGCTCTCCCACCACGCCGAAAATTTAAGTGGAATTGCAATCGCCGCTGCCATCGAAGGCACGAGACCTCTTTTGATTGAAGTGCAAGCGCTTGTTAGCACCGCAGCCTACGGAATGCCGCAACGCTCATCAACAGGTTTTGACGCAAGAAGATTAAATATGCTATTAGCAGTTTTAGAAAAAAGAGCAGGTTTCAAACTTGCAGCAAAAGATGTTTTCTTAAATATTGCTGGCGGGCTAAAAATTGTAGACCCCGCAATTGATTTAGCAGTTACAACCGCTGTTTTGTCATCCAATACTGATTTGGCAGTTCCTCAAAATATCTGTTTAACAGGCGAAGTAGGACTATCCGGCGAAATAAGACCCGTAACAAGAATTGAACAAAGAATCGCCGAAGCCGAAAAACTTGGCTTTAAAACTATTATCATTCCAAAATATTTCAAAGGCATCGACTTTGATAAATTTCGAATAAAAATTTTTCAAGCAGGAAAATTGGACGAGGCTTTTAGATATTTGTTTAAAAAGGGGCAAGAATGATTGGGAGACACCCCGAATTGCGCTTACGGTCGACCGCAAGGGTTGCCCCTACTGGGTTATCTACGTTGCACTCGTACCGAGTGCTGCTGTGTGGGATGAATGGATATGGTGGGGGTTTGATTTGTTAGAGAACAATTAGGCTTAGAAGCAATAAAAACATAAAACGCAGCCCCTTATTTATTTGATATTCTATATTATAAGGGAATAAGGGAGGTGTTGAAAATTTCCTATTTCTACTAAGGGAGCTTTTAAAAATAAGGGAAAATTTGCGACAATGGTGTTTGTGATGAAGTTTTAGGTCAAGGTGCTTTTGACTTATGTCTTCTTTTTTAAAAGAATATTCCGCCCACTGTTTTTCAGTTGGTTTAGTAAATCCTTTTGTTCTCATAAAAGCGTTCCAGCGGCGATGTTCTAACAAGGCAAGTTGTCTGCATTTATCATCATTATCACTTTTTGCTAATTGTTCATATTCTTTTTCTTTTTGTGTATATTTTTTTCATCAGTTAAATCCGTTTCGTTTTTAAACATTTCAACAGAAAACATTTTATATTTGTGATGTAATACGCTTGCAACGACAGACCACCAGTCCCTTTAGGCTATGCAATGAGCCAGCCGAAATTGGATTTCCTTCTTATTAACTGCGGACAGTTATTTGGACTATAGTTAAAATGATAGGTTCAGAAATCCTGACTTGGTGCAACTGTCAATGGCGCAATTTCTCAAAAATATTTCAGACTTTAGACTTTATTCGCTCACCCCATCACCATGCTATTACAGCATACCGCACACGTGTACATTTCAGTAATCTGTCCCTATCCAATTTCCTGCTGTATCATAAATTCTATTACCTCTGAGTTCGTATCGCCAATTTCCTGAGGTATCATAGATGCGGTCGCCTCTCTGCTCAAATCTCCAATTACCCGCTGTATCGTAATAGCGGTCGCCACGCTTTTCGTATTGCCAATTGCCTGCGGTGTCGTAAATGCGATCGCCACGCTTTTCATTTATCCAATTGCCTGCGGTGTCTCTGATTCTGTTTAGCATAGTTTATTTTTGTAATAATGTAATCACATATTTTCAATTTGTTGTAAGGAATTACTTGTTCCATTACAATGTTTTGCTTATTATGCCCATAATCTTGTTTTTATGTTTTAACTTATTTAAATTTGAAAAAATAAGTTATTAATAAAGTTTTTTTCGTTGCGTTCTATTTAATTGTTTATTATTTTCTGTTTTAGCAATGATATCAGGATTGGAAAAATCGTTTATATTAGAAATGAAAAGTTTGGCATCTCTCACTTGTGTATCGGAAAAAAAAACCATTTCGCCTGTGTTATTATGCACCCCCCAAAGTCCAACATATATTTGATCACCACCATTAGTACCGCTAAAATCTAATGTTTGAGAATTTTTATTGTATGATATTTCATAATTTGGGACAACATAACCAACTAATCCGTTTGGAAAATGTTGAGTAAAATAGCATGCTTTGTAATATAGTTTATAATCCTCATAATCACCCACGGATGTATTGCCATCTAAAATAAGTTTCTCATTTTTAAGGTCAATCCAAATTGGGTAATTGCCAAAACTTGAATTTGCCCAATTTGTTATTGAATAATACAACCCGGTATCATCGTTGTACGAAAAAATATCACCACTCCAAGAAAGTGATTGATTATTAAACAACTCAAATCCTATTGCTGAATATTTTCTGGGGATTATTTCAAACTCAATCGGTCCCGTAAAATTAACACGAATATCCTCTACTCCATTTCCCAAATTTTCTCTTCCCGAAAAATTTGTTTCAATATTATAATAATAATTATTCCTACCGGAAGTAATTTCTACATTGAAACTTCCTCCTGTAATAATTAAAAATTTATTTGTATTTTCATTAAAAGCATAAGAAACTAGATCTTTATCAGAATGCAGGATAGTACCTACTTCCCTTGTATTTGAAATTAAGTATGATCTTGTTTCTAAATTAAAATCGGCATAATATGGCGGCAATGAAGTATATCCTTCGACCACTATTCCAACCTTTTCATCAACATCAGAATATAACCATAGCTGAAAATTTGCTGTACCCGAGCCCAAATAACCTCCCCAATAATATCCTTTTGCGTGGGTATATGTTACAAATGAATTAAATGTGTTAAATTCAACTACTTTGTCATCATTACAAGCAAATAAGATTGCCAATAATGTGCAAATAGTAAATATTTTTTTAATTTTTATTATCTTTTTTTTCATAATTTTATTTATTAAAAAATATACCTAAGGAAATGGCAAAAACACTATTTTTCCATTGTAAATTATTTGCCATGTCCGATAATCCACGATTGTAACGCACTCCTATGGACAGTATATCAAATTCAAAACCTGCCCCAACAGCAAACCCGATATCTTTTCCTTTTTTTAAATCAGAAAAATTAATATCAGCTCGTGTCGAATAAAAATCATATTCATCAACATTTATTTCCATTGAGTTTGGCGCTACTGCAAATAAATAACTGAAAAATGGTCCAAGTTCAATAATAAAATAATCATCGATGTAATACTTAAACATCAATGGAACAGTAATGTAATGGAAATTTATTTTACTACCCTCTATAACAAATCCTTGTTGAGAATATAATAGTTCGGGTTGGATGCCCCAAATAGGTTTTCGTATGTTGAACAAAAAACCAGAATGAAAACCTGTGTTTATTTTTGGTGAAAATTCAATATTAGGTGTTTTATTTGTAATATTAGAAAAGTTGGGTCCGCCTTTTATTCCAAAACATACATATTTTTTATATTTTGGTGGTTGCGGTGGTTTTTGCTCTCTTTTTGTTGTAGATGTTGACTGCGGATCTGCTGATTGTGGTGATTGTTGCTCTCTTTTGGGTTTTGTTTCCAACCTATTATTACACTCTGCAATACGTTTTTGGGCGTTGCTATCGCTTGGATTGAGTGCTATAAGTTCTTGATACTTTGCCTTCGCTTCGGAGTAATTTCTTGCATCGAACAAGACATTGGCATTACTTAACAATGTTTTGCATTTCTCGACTTTGGTAATAAAATCGACTCTACTAGGTCCACCCATAACTAGATAAGACTGATAATCTATTTTTGCCTTTTCGTAATCGCCATTCGCGAACGCCCTGGTGGCATCATTCCAATAATCTTGGTATGTCTTCTGCCCGTACGCAAAAAAAGAACTCGTACAAAAAATTAATAAAAGTATAAAATGTTTCATATTTTATTTATATCTATTGATTAAATCTCTGATTTCTTGCGTGTTGTTCAATTCTTTCGCTTTAAGAAGAAACGATTTTGCTGTATTGTCACACTCGCCGTTACGCGCTGCAATCAGTTGGAGGGCTTTATTTTGAAAAGCCCGCGCACCCTCTCTTTTACTTGATTCGTCAGAGGACAGGAATAGTGAATATGCCTTTGAATAATCGTTTGCATTGAACGCCACCCAAGCATTGTTGACAGTTCGCAAAATGGTTATTTCTCTTTGCTGTGACTTAACGATTGATTGTAAATTTTTGATAATCGCAAGTTGTTCATTGTTAAATTCGCCACTTCTTGCTTTTTGTAAATCTTTTTCTATCTCGGACAAAAGAAAATTAATTTGATCAACCTGCTTCATTTTCAAAGAACCAATCTCTGCACTATATCTCAAAGGATACATTTTTTCTGATATATCGGCAAGCCTGTTCGTTATTTCGTTTATCGTTTGCGATTGTTGACTGCTTTTTTCTACAAATGCCTGCAAATCACTCGCTACTTCTGCTAATTCTTCGTTTTCTCTTTGTAAATCTTCGAGTTGTCTTTTTAAGTCATCATACTTGTTAGTATTTCCACTACAACTTAAAAGAAAAAAAACAGAAATATAAATCCCAATTACCTTACTAATACTTTTGTAAATTCCCATAATTGATTATCTTTTTTGAATGTTATTTGTATTTGATGATTGTTTATATCTAATTTTATTTCTGGAATATCGGGTGCCGTTATGGTTTTTCCTACACAAGTAAACCTAAAAGTTACAGGACCATAATCGCTGTTTATCGTTAACTGATATTCGTTTTGCGATATTAAATCTATGTTGGCTGTCATAATTTCACATGATAACTCTCCATCTATTTGATATTTTGCTCTATAAGCGCCAATAAGCATTTGAGGGTCAAATGAAGATTCGATAATTTCTGTCTTTTCTTCTTTTGTTGAACCGTCAGAAAAATATAAGGATTTAGCTACAAAAAATGCGACAATAATCAAGCAAAGAGCGGCAATGGCGGCAAGAAAAAGTGACTGCCGTTTTTCTTTAATAAAGTTTATCCTTATTTCACAATCGGTAGTTGCCGTAACGATAAAGGTATTTCCTGTTTGCCAGACTGTTGCTATTCCGTTTGTTATTTCATAAGCAGGACTTGCGTAATTAACGCGATAATTTGGCGTGGCTATAATTACATTTCCTGAAATGCTGACTGTTCCCAATGTTGGATTGTTGGAAATGGAAGTAATGATAATAGGTGGCGATATTTGCTTTTCAAAGTTAATCCGTATTTCACAATCGGCCGTTGCCATTACAGTAAATTTATTTCCGTTTTGACTGACTTTTGCACTTCCTCGTGTTACTTCGTATGCAGGAGTTGCGTAACCAATGCTATAATTTAGTGTAGTTGTAATTACATTGCCTGAAACACTGACTGTTCCCAAAGTTGTATTGTTGGAAATGACAGTAATGATAGGGTTTGGTTGTCGTTGTCTTGCAGAAGTCGGCAATAACGGATCTATCAATTTAAACCACTGCTGGCTTGTTATTCGTGCTCCGCTGTTGATGCTGAAATAACCATTCTGAAAAGATTGTTTAAAAGCTTTAACAATTTTTTGCGGTAGCCTGTTTAAAATACTGATATAATTGTTATAACGTATTGTTTCATCTTTATTAAAATTTCTATCTTTTTCATTAATCTCTGGATATTGATTATTAGCAAAATATTCTTGCATCAACTTTTTACTTTGTCCGCTTAAATAAAAGAAAGGCTCATACGGAAAATAAAAGTAATGAACTGCCATTGCCACCGACCAATAATCCGTTAATAAATTGGCAGTGTATCTTTCTCCATTTGCTATTTCTGGTGCTTGCCAAGCACCAGGTTTTCCTATTGTTTCAGGTTCTTCATTCACACCACCCGAATCATAATCTATCAAACATAATTTTCTTGCCTGAATATTGATATAAAAGTTTTTTGGATTTAAGTCCGCATAAATAAACTTCATGCGTTCAAGTGCCACAAATCCTTCCAACAAATCATAAATGAATTTTACTCTTGATTCCGAAGATAACCTATAGAAAGTTTCTTGTAGTTTTAGTCGTTCTTTTTCTGTTTTTTCTGTTGAAAACATATCGTCAAAACTCATCCATTCTGCACTTAAAAAATGTGTTGAATAGCCCATAACCTCTTTGTTATCCAATTTCCCTTTAAATGAAAACAAGGGTAACGCCCATAAAGCATTTATATCTTCCAGTTTTTTACCTTCGCTTTTTAATTTTATATTGAAAGCAATAATCTCGTCCTGAAGTTTGCAAATAGTTTCATAGCCTTTTGCGTCTTTGCTTTTGTCTGAAGCACAAAAAACTTTTACAGCCTGGACAATACCACAAACAGTACATTTATAAACCTTTCCAAAAGCACCGCCTTCGTTAACAGGGTCATTCGGTAATTCTATAGATGAGATGTTAGAATTGAACGATGAATATAATTGAGACGACTTGAATTGGTTTAAAAATAGTAGTTGGCTCATAAAATTTTCGCTTATTCAGATTTCATAAAACTATCTGTTATTAGTATTGCCAACGTAGCATCGTCTCTAAATTTACTTTCATTGTTTTCCAAAAATAGTCTAATTTTTCTGTCCAAATCTTTTTTGAGTTCGAGATGATCATCTGCCCTTTTAAAATTTTTCAAAAGAACAAACAGTTTGCTCAAGTAGTCATTACACTTGTAAAGCCAGCCCTCAGTTTCATGTTTGTATTTTCGTTGGTCTTTATCTTGAGAAGCAATTCCATCTGTACAAATAATGAATGCATCGCCTTCGTCAATATCTTTTTCTATTCGGATAATTGCTGGTTTTATGTTTTCCTTATCGCTTTCATTGGAAAGCATTTTGTATAAAACGTCTTTTTTTTCGGGTTTGATGTGCGGATTAAGCAAATTAGTAAACCACGGATCCACATCTTTCCCACTAAAACAGCCTATTGTCCCTCGTATGTGAATAATAGAACCATCTCCAACATAAGCAAAAGTTACTTCTTTTTCGGTTTCTACCCCCAATATAAGAGTGGTACCCAATAATTTTTTATTGTTTTGGTCTTTGTATTTATCGGTCTTGGCAAACTCACATAAACTATCGTTTATATCCGAAAATAGTTGATTGAGAGAGTCGCTTACTGTATTAATCGAATTTGCATTGTTTTTAATATATTCAATCACGTGAGAAGAAGCATCAGCCGCAGCAGAATGTGAACTTATTCCATCTGCCACAGCAAAAATAGTCATCCCGTTACAAATAAAATTTATATGTGCATCTTCGTTTATTTCCTTATTCACATTCTTAATACTACCAGAAGAACAGATACTGCCACAAAGTTGCAACATCCGTTGTTTTTTCGTTTTTTTCATCTGAAGTAAAAATCATTTGTTTTCTTTCTTTTTGGTTGTACTTGATGATGCTTCGAACCATTTGCGCAATGTTTTGTTATCCCTGATAACACCATATAATCCCTCTTGGCTTTTAATGTCTTGTAAAAAGTTTTTAGCATCTTTATTGAAAAGGTATTTATCTTCCCTCTCTTTAGTAGTGAATAATCCACAACTAATTATAATATTACCGTTAGCATCCAACTCCCGTGCTATTTTTAACGTAGATTCAGGATGTTGACACATACCATCAGAAAGAATAGCAATAACGGCATCCCGTCTATATTCGTCAGGATTAGGTTCGGCTAAAAACTCATCAATAATTTTTTTCGCCTCTATTAGCCCCAAACCAATATTAGTACCTGGATCTTCTTTCCCAATATCTCTCGGATTATAGTTTTCAAAATCGGGAAATTCGGTAAGTGCAATTCGTGGTTGACGCACTACTGCCTCATAATCAAAATTTATGACTGCAATTTGAAAATCTTCTTTAATACTGCTTTCCTTAAAAAACGACATGAAGTCTTTAAATGTTCTACCGACATTTTCAGCCAGTGTGTTATTCATTTCACCTATGTCATCCATAGAACCACTGCCATCCAACAAGAATACACATAATTGCTCTTTTCTTTTTGCTGCGGTAAGTTTACCAGTAAGCATTAGATCATTTGTATTATCCATATTATTTTTATTTTTTTGCCCCAAATCCCCTAACAGGCTGTTAAACTTTTGTTTATAATTATCCAAAACATAGGGATTTAAAATGTTTTGGTTTACTTTTTCTTTTATAGTTTTAATTTTCTTGTTACACATATTTATTCCATCACTAATAAATTTTTCAGCTTCCAAGAACACATCATTCCAACCCAAACTCCCCCCAAAATTCTGCGTCAGTTTGAAATACAACGTCGAATATCCGTTTCCTTGTTTTTCATATTTTGCGCTGCCGCATCCTAAATACTCAAAATCAGGTTGTAAAATATTTGCTCTGTGTCCGGGCGAGTTCATCCAGCCATCTACTACATTTTTTGCCAATTCGTAATAAGTGTATGGCAATAACTCTTTTCCGTTCATCAAAAAGAAACGCGTTTGTCCATTTCGGTTTTCAACTGTAAAGGTTGTATTTGCCTCTATTACAGGGTAATCAAAAATATTTTCTGCATAACTCATAAAGCCATTGAAAGTACTGTCTTTTTGAGCATCTATGCGATTGGTAAGTGTTTTGTATCTTGCGTCAAAATTGTTTTCGTGGTCGAAAAAGTTATGAATTTTCATTTGTTCGGAGTGCAAAGTTGCCGCTTGCCTTAACTTTTCATGAAATTGAAACTGTTTAAGGTTGTACTTTTGGCGTTCTACGTTTGTAAACCAAAAGACAGCGGCATTTAGTAAGTCTGTGTCCACAAACAACTTTGTGATTTTGCTCTGCAAATTCACAATACTGAAAAAACTGTTCAAGTTGTAATCAGTATAATAGTTTTTATTAGGTTCAACTCTCATAACCTTCTGTTATTTAGGTTAATGTACTTACTATCGTTTTTGCATCCGCTTTATTGAATTCTATTAAAATTCTTTTTCACAGTCGTAACAATACCAAATTCCGTTTTGTTTATCGGTATTGGTACTTCCGCATCTTGGGCATTGTTTGCCTCTTTCTATTGTTCCACCTTCTAATGAGGTTTTTGTCTTGTTTAAATTACTTTGCTTTTTCATAAAAATGTGGTTATTAATTTGTTATTTATTCATTCTATAATTTCTGTATTTTCTTTGATTTCTTGTTCTTCAACTTCTTCAGTTAAAATTACTGTCCATCCTTTTGTTTCGGCGATGTCAGGTACGCAAGTGTCGGTTCCAATATTTCCACTTACATCAACGAGTTTTACATTGCTGTGTAAAGTTTCGAACAAATTATTTAACGCCGTGGTAGATAGTTTGTTATTTGCACACATTAAGCGTAACAATGCATCGTTTTTACTTAGGTCTATTTCCTCCAATTTATTATTCTCTATCCACAAGGCACTAAGATGACTATTATTGCTTACATCTAAAACTGTTAATTGATTATCATAGCATAACAAACTACTCAATAACTTATTGTTACTTAAATCTAACTCTGTTAATTGATTATTAGAGCATAATAACATATTCAAAAAATGATTATTGCTCACATTTAATTCCGTCAATTGATTTTTGTAACACCACAATGTTTCTAAAGCAGTTGCTCCATTAATATCCAAACTAGTTAAATGGTTATCTTCACATAATAACCATTTGAGTTTGTTACTTTTCACTTCTAGATTGATGAGCCCTATCCCATCACAATGTAGATATTCAATTCCTACACCATCAATGGTTATGGTCTTTATTGAAGCATCATTGTACGAATGATTGAAAGTAATAATCGATTTACCCTTTTCCTTTGGCGTACCATCTCCCCAATCAATTTTTACATCATAACCAGTTAAACTGATAGAAACTTCCCCTTCTGTTGCTAAAACCATAGTTATTTTACATGTTTCAGATTTATTACAACAAGAATTTGTGAATGAAATCACAATTGCGACTACCAAAAACTTTAGCATTTCTTTTTTTATTTTCAAAACCCAAAAGTTTTTGATTAAAAAAAGGTTTCCCTTTTTTTTCTTAAAAATTTTATTATTCTTTTCCATAAATTATTATATATTAATTAATTATTTATTCTATAATTGCTTTAATTTGTTAAGTTGTTCTTCAAGTTCTTCGACTAAACGCCATCCTTTTGCCCCGAATTTGTTATGTTGTTCTTCAACTTCTTCGACTAAAACTACTTGCCATCCTTTTGCCTCGGCTAAACTTTGGGAGCAATCAGCAGTTCCTGGGTTTCTATATACCCATATTGTTTTTGGGCTTTGCAAAATGTTACTATGCAAATTTTCAAATAAGACATTCAAAGCCATAACTGATAGTTGGTTGGCACCGCAATAAAACTCATATAATTGTATATTTTTGCTAACATCCAATTCAGTTAATTGATTATTGCTGCATCCGAATCTGGTAAGGTTTGTGTTTTGGGTGACATTCAATTCAGTTACTTGATTATCTCCGCATTCCAACGTATTCAATTTTGTATTGTTGCTTACAACCAAACTTGTTAATTGGTTATTGGAACAACTCAAAAAAGTCAGTTCGTTATTTTTGCTAACATCTAAACTTGTTAATTGGTTATTGGAACAACTCAAAAAAGTCAGTTCGTTATTTTTGCTAACATCTAAACTTGTTAGTTGGTTTTTACCACAATACAGCGACAGAAGCGCGGTATTTTTACTAACATCCAAACTTGTTAGTTGGTTTTTACCACAATCCAGCCACCGAAGCGCGGTATTTTTACTAACATCTAAATTCGTTAATTGATTTTCGGTACAAAACAATGTTTCAAGATTTGTGTTTTTGCTAACATCCAAATTTGTTAATTGATTATTGTAGCAAAACAACTGGGTCAGTGCGTTATTTTTGCTAACATCCAAAAAAGATAATTGATTTTCTTCACATTTTATTCTTCTCAATTTTGTGTTTTCACCAACATCCAAGCTTGGTAATTGATTTCCACCACAATACAATGTTTCAAGTTTTGTATTTTTGCTAACATCCAATTCTGTTAATTGATTCTTATCGCACCCCAACTCTTCTAATTTTGTGTTTTCACCAACAATCAAACTTGGCAATTGATTTCCATCACAATACAAAATTTCAAGTTTGATATTTTTGTTAACATCTAAGTTTGTTAATTGATTCTTATCGCACCTCAAGTATTTTAATTTTGTGTTTTCACCAACATCCAAACTTGGTAATTGATTTCCAAAACAATTCAAATTTTCAAGATTTTTGTTTTTGCTTACTTCCAAACTTGTCAATTGGTTAAAACTACAATATAACTCTATTAATGCGATATTTTTACTTACATCCAAACTTGTTAATTGATTTTCAAAACAATACAAAATTTCAAGGTTTGTGTTTTTGCTAACATCCAATTCTATTAATTGATTATTATAGCAACTTAAGTCTTCTAATTTTGTATTTTCACCAACAATCAAACTTGGCAATTGATTTCCATCACAATACAAAGTTTGAAGGTTTGTATTTTTGCTAACATCCAATTCTGTTAATTGGTTTGTATTACAATTTAAACGTTTCAATTTTGTATTTTTTCTTACATCCAAATTTGCTAATTGATTATCTTCACAATACAATGTTTTAAGTTTTATATTTTTGCTTAAACCTAAACTTGTTATTTGGTTGCTTGTACAATACAAGAAAGTAAGAGCAGTATTATTACTCACATCTAAATCCGTTAATTGATTTCCTTCACAATACAATTTTTCAAGTTTTGAGTTTTTGGTTATATTTAAACTTGCTAATTGGTTGCTTGTACAATTCAAGAAAGTAAGAGCAGTATTATTACTCACATCTAAATCCGTTAATTGATTACCGCCGAAACCTAATTCATTCAATTTGATATTTTTGCTAACATCTAAGTTTGTTAACTTATTTGTATGGCAAGTTAATACTTTAAGTTCAATATTTCTACTAACATCTAATTTATTTAATTGATTAGAGTAGCAACTTAACTCCTTCAATATATCATTATCACTCACATCCAAACTTGTTAATAGGTTTGAGCCGCAAAGCAATTTTGTGATGTTTTTGCCTGTTATATTAATTGTAATAGGTGTTGTTTCTTTCTTATAAAGGTGAGTGTATCCTTTGCCTTTTATTTTGTTATCTTTTCCATAAAGGTTTCTTTCCCAAAGTATTACTTTTGTACTTGTTCTATCTCCCCAATCTATTGTTGCCCTTCCAACTCCTGCAAGATATATTTTTACTTCTCCGTCTGTTTGTGTAGTGGTCATGGTAATGTTCTTTTTCTTTCCAAATAATCGAACAAGGATGGTAATTGGGGATTGATATAGCCACTCTACCCACAATATCCATAATCCAAATAGTAGCACATAAAACAACCCCACCATCTTCCAATCAATGGATGAATACCTCGCTTTTCTGATTTTCACATTTTCATCAACATCATAAAATGTCAACGCTTTATTTTTGCGTAAGTCTAATTTTTTTATTTGGTTATAAGTGCAATATAACTCTTTTAGGGCAGTATTTTTGCTTACATCCAAACTTGTTAATTGATTAAAGGAACAACACAATGTTTCAAGCTTTGTATTTTTGATTATATTCAAATCCATTAATTTGTTATTATGGCAATCCAATTCATTTATAGCAATATTTTTACTTATATCCAAACTCGTTATTTGATTAGTCCAACAATACAATTTAGTCAAGGAAATATTTTTACTTATATCCAAACTCGTTAATTGGTTATAACCACAATAAAGCCCTAATAGTGCAGTATTATTGCTTACATCCAAATCGGTTAATTCATTTTCACCGCAATAAAGCCATAGCAGTGCAGTATTATTGCTCACATCTAAATCGGTTATTTGATTTCCGCCACATGATAATTCAATCAATGCAATATTTTTGCTTACATCCAAACTTGTTAATTGATTAAAGAAACAATACAATGTTTCAAGCTTTGTATTTTTGATTAAATTCAAATCCATTAATTTGTTATTATGGCAATCCAATTCATTTAAAGCAATATTTTTACTTATATCCAAACTAGTTACTTGATTTCTCCAACAATACAATTTAGTCAAGGAAATATTTTTACTTATATCCAAACTCGTTAATTGGTTTTCACCACAATAAAGCCACAGCAGTGCAGAATTATTGCTCACATCTAAATCGGTTATTTGATTTCCGCCACATGATAATTCAATCAATGCAGTATTTTTGCTCACATCCAAATCCTTTAAATCGTTGTAATAACAATAAAGCTTCATCAGCCTGGTATTACGACTTACATCCAAATTTGTTAAAAAATTTTTTTCGCAATGCAAGCAAACCAAATTGGAATTATTGCTTACATCTAAACTCGTTAATTGATTATTGACGCTCTCTAATCCCGTAATGTTTTCGCCATTAATTTTTATTACCTTTTCAGCACCATCGGAATAGATATAGGCGAATTCATTCCATTTGTCATCAAACTCCTCAATTTCAATCGTTTGGATTGGAGTTCCATCACCCCAATCAATTGTAGCAGCGCCGGTTCCTGCCAAATAAATTGTTACTTCTTCGGCTGTTGTTGTCATAGTCATTTGCCCAGCGGCAATGCCAACGTTCATTGCAACCATTAAAATTGAGGTTGCCAAAAATTTAAATGAATTTCTCATAAGACACTGTTTATTAATTTATTATTATTATTTATTCTATTTCTTTCTTTTAACCTCCGTTCCGCTTCTATATCATTCTGTTTCATTACTTCGTACAAATCTTCTTTGAATTTTTCTATTATCTGCTTTTTTTGCTCTTCCAAAGATGTTGGTTCGCCGTTTTTTAAATTACTTTTCTTTTCCATAAAAAATATTTATATAATTCTGTTATTATTTTTTGGTTACATACACAGCAAGGACACCCCTCCGACCCAAATCGAAAAGCCGAAAGCATAAATAGAAAAAGTAAACTCCAAATAGAAGTATCAAACCGCCGTAAGTAACTGAAAACCAGCGAGTTACAGGGGGGGGGGTAAAGGTCTGATTATCAGCGAGTTACAAAGAAAAAATGACCCAAAAAGTTCTGGATAGAAAGCACAACGATTTTGATTGTGTGCCACAGAAATATTTTTTGAAAAACTTTTCATCTGCAGAAGATTATCAATTTTTTTATAATGTAAAACTATTTATCGCTTATAATCAATGATTTACGAAAAAATTATCTTTATTTTCAAAACCTTAAACGTAAGGTTTTATAAAATGTTTCATTTTTATTAAAAAAAATTGAAAAATTTTTTATTTTTTGATTAAGAATTTTTAACGCAAAGTCCCAAAGTTGAGAACGCAAAGAGTGGTGGTTAGTGGTTAGTGGTTAGCGGTTAGTGGTTAGTGATTAGTAGGGGCAGTCCTCGCAGTTGCCTAAACAGCGCAATTCGGGGTATCTCCCAAAAAAGGATGTATTATTTTAACGCAAAGTCGCAAAGTTGAGAACGCAAAGGAGCCCGTTCACCGTGAAACTTGTACCATTTTTGTTTTTCAATTAATAAATATCCCTGTATTTTGAATTTCGTCAATCATTCCTGCGAAGTCGTTATTTCTTGCAATAACGTGCGGTTCTATTCTGTAATCAATTTTTTCCCTTAACAACCAGATTGGTGGTATTATTTCAAAAAAATCACCTTCAAAATTATTGACAATTAGTGCAACATCGATATCACTATCCTGTTTTGGAATACCTTTGGCGTAAGAACCGAAAAGATATGCCGCTTCAATTTGCATTGGAAAATTGCTTTGTTTTACCAAATCTATATAGATTTTAACTATATTTATAATATCGTCTCTTTTGTCCATTTTTGTAATATTTTTGTTTTTTCAAAAATCTCTCTACAAATATCTTTTTTCAAAGTTTTAGCAACTTGTTCCTTATATTCCGGGTATCTTGCTTCAATATTAAGTGGAGTCAGGGTATTGACAAATAATTTTTGGTCATTCGACAACAAATGATAAAAATCAGCCAATTTTGCTAACCGGGATAAATCGTGTATGAAGGGTGGGGTTTGATTTTTCAATTTTTGGTAACAAGCTTTGAATATTTTTTCTATGGCTAAATGGCAAATAAAACCTGCATATAGATAGTGTTTGTTATTCAATAATGTTTCGGCAACATTCAAATCTTCATCTGAAATTTTAATCCAATGTCTTATTTTTTCATTTTGAGTCTTCATACCTATATGGTTTATTGCTTTTCTTATTAAATAATTAAATAATACGCAGCTATTTGTATAAATCTATCATTTTGAATATATTAACGCTATATATTTGGCAATTTTGTTGTCAAACGAGGTGCAAAGATGCAAAAAAAATTAAAAACCAAAAAAAATAAAATGTTTTTTTTGAAAAAGATTGCCACGAATTTCTGCTATTAAGGTTGTTTTGTAGAAAAAATAAGGTGAAAATAAGGTTTTTCAAGAACTCATTACTTGATACTCAAATCTCACTACTTTTTCTTTGTGTTCCTTTGTGTATTTCAATAAATTCAATAACCGAAACCTTTGTGTTCTTTGTGGTTAGATTTTTTACCACAAAGTCGCACAAAGGTTATAAATTATTTTTGCACCAAATCAAATTACTATTTTCCTTATTTCCAATAAATTAACAATCGAAATATTTTTTTAAGAAAATAATTGGTTAGATAATTGAAAAAATTTATCTAATTTTGCACCATGAAATTCATAAAAATTTCGACATATTATCGTGATTTCTTGAAGAATTATTACACCCGTTTCCCAGAGGTTGTGCAGTGGAACTATGCAAAACAGTACGCACATCTAATGGAACAGTATTTTTCGTGGTCGGACAACTATGGTCGTTTGATGGCACAAAAAGGAATGGAAACAATGGAAATAGTTTCTAATGCCGTTCCAATGCAAAGGGCGTGGGCAATTGAGAACGGTTTTTCTGATAAATTATCGTTGGATGAAATTGTCGCTAAACAAATTGAATTTTTTAAACCCGAAGTAGTTTATTTTCAGTATAGTATCTCTTTTAGAGATGGTTTTATTAGAGAAATAAGAAAAAACAATCCTTCTATCCGACTGATTATAGGCAATATATGCGCACCTTTTGCTAACTCGCAATTAGAACAATTTAAAGTATTTGATTATTTTACTGTTTGTTCGCCTGTTTTTGTGGATGCATTACGTAAATACGGCTTTAAGAGCATTTTGATTCCTCACGCATTTGATGGGCGTTTGCTTGATAAAATAAATATAGAAAATCATTATTCGTTGTCGGAGTTCTTTTTTACGGGTTCAATTATACCCGGCGAAGGTTTTCATAGTTTGAGACTTCAAATTCTTGAAAATTTAGTCAATGAAAATATTCCTTTTGATTTTTATGGTAACTTGCCTGATAATAGTTATTTAAGTCTACTGAAAAAAAGGACATCATATTTTACTGCGCAATTTTTAGATAGTGTAGGATTAAAATCGGTAACAGATTCAATTCCTTTGATACGAAAGGGTCGTGCGCATCAATCCATTCCAAAGAGAATGAAAATATCAAAAAAATTATATTCAGTTGCCAAACCGCCAATTTTCGGTTTAGAAATGTTTAAAGCACTATCGAAAGCAAAAATTGGTTTTAATATACATGGTGATTGTGCCGCTGATTATACGGCAAATATGCGCATTTTTGAAACAACAGGCGTTGCAACGTGCCTGCTTACTGATATGAAAAAAGATTTAAACAATTATTTTGATATTGATAATGAAATAGTAACTTATTCATCTGTCAATGAGTGCATTGAAAAAATAAAATGGTTGTTAAATAACCCAAATAAATGTCGTGAAATAGCACAAAATGGACAGTTGCGAACTTTAAGAAAGCATAATTTTGAATCGAGAGTAGATATGTTTTTAGAAAAATTAACTACAATAATGAAAAAAGAAAGTATATGATAATGATATTAATATTTTGTTTTGCAATAAGTTGCGAAGCCGGCGAAACATCGGGAACCAGTAGTGGTGATTGGAATTTTTTCAGAGGAAACGTTGCATTAAGCGGTTATTCTAATAACAGGTTGCCTGATAAGCCCGTTTTGTTATGGACATTCAAAAGTGAAGCACGAACCTCATCTTCGCCGATTGTTTACGATGGTACAGTTTTTTGGACAGACAAAAGAGGGATGATACGTGGAGTTGACAACAATGGTAAACTAATTTTTCAATATGACCTAAAAACAGCCGTCGAGGCAACCCCTCTAATTTATGATTCAACGCTTTATATTGGCAGAATCGATGGTTTCGTAACTGCGATTTCTCTTTCAAAAAGAAAAATTATTTGGAATTATGAAACTTATGGGCAAATTTCTGCAACTCCTAATATTGCCGATTTTGATGGCAAAAAAGGAGTTGTTATCGGAAGTTACGACAATTATCTTTATTGTATTGATGCCCGAAATGGTAACAAAATAAATCGTTTTGAATCAGGATATTATCTCAATGGCGCAGTTGCGATTCAGAATAATTACGCACTTTTTGGGGGGTGTGATGCGTGGCTTCGGATTATTAATTGCAAAACAGGAATTCAAACTGACTCGCTTCTGTTGGACAGTTATATACCCGCATCGCCCGCTATTTTTGCTAATACGTGCTACATTGGAGACCACTCAGGAAATATTTACGAAATAAAATTTGAAAAAGGAAAAATTGTTGGACATAAAAAAATAATGACCGCAAACAATGATAATAGCACTTTTGTATCAGTTCCTGCCGTTACTGAAAAAAATATTTATTTCATTTTAGACGATAGGAATCTTTATTCCGTTAATAGAGGTGATGGAACAATAAAATGGAAGTTTTTACTTAAAGGAAATGTTGGTGAAAGTTCCCCTGTTGTTTGTTTTGACAAAATTATTGTTTGTACTAAAACGGGGATAATTTCAATAATTGATAGAGATTCGGGTAAACTTATTTGGGAATATGATACGGGTGAACAAATTATTGGCTCGCCCGCAGTGATTAAAAACCGTTTTTTTGTGATTTCTACAAAAGGAACCGTTTTTTGTTTTGGAAAAAATTGATACGATTTTATTTTAGAATATGGCTAAAAGATTTGAAGATTTAGAAATATGGCAAAAAAGTAGAGACCTTTGTAAATTGATTTACAAAACTACTGATTCTGACTTGTTTAACGAAGATGTTAATCTTAGACATCTTTTAAGAAATACGTCTGGTCTGGTTATGGATAACATTACAGAAGGGTTTGAACGAAATTCTAATAAAGAATTTATTAATTTTTTAAATATTTCAATTGGTTCCTGCGGGAAAATTAAAAGCCAATTATACAGAGCATTAGATAATGAATATATTACAGACGAAGACATGAACACTGCCTTCAGTAAGATTTCTCAATTATCAAATACTATTACAGATTTTATTCAATTTTTAAAAAAATCTGAACTGTTAAATCTCTGAAAACTGAGTTAGGTAAAATGTGGCGGAAGTGAAGATGCAAAACAACTAGAGAAAAGCAATTTGAAAAAAAATAAGTACAGATATAATAAAAGTGTTACTTTTGCGTCCAAGTTAGCAACCAATAAAAATAAGCAGATATGTTAGTAGTCAGTACTAGAGAATTTAGGGCAAGACAGAGTAAGTACCTCGAAATGGTAAACGATGGGACCGAACTAGTTTTGAAATCAAGGGAACAGGGAAGTTTTGTTCTCACTCCTATCCTGCAATCTAATACTATTTTAGAAAAAGGGTATATACTTCCGCCCGATGAAGACCTTGCAAGATCTGTTACAGGCGAGCAAATTGTAGAAAGACTCATTCCCAGAATAGAAAATATTTTTCAATATCTACGAACATAACGAAGAGTTGATATATCTTGTTCGCTATATTAGCAACAATCACCTAATTGCACAATATTTATGACATGAACGCAAAAGAGATAAAGAATAAAAAAGATAAATACAAAAGTGCTGAAAGGCAGAAAACACATCATCTAACAAGCGGTTTGGCTGTTTTGCTAAGTAAAATGATATTTTAATATTATTGCATTTTTTATTTAATTTAATTAACAAAAATATGATAAGAAAAAACAAAAAATTTTTAATTGTTTTAGTTATAACGATTGCACTGTTTTGGGGATTATTAATGTTATCAGATTATTTTGAATTAGCGCGTGCTTTATGTGTGATTATTCTATTCCCTTTTGCCCCTTTGTGGATGGCATTTGAACATTATTGTCGTTCTTTCAACGATCCTCATTTTTCGTTACCAATTAATGATGAAATAACTCAAATGATTTTATTCTTATTCTCTTGTGTTGGACAATCTTTAATTTATTGTTGGCTTTATAAAAAAATTTATTCTTTTTTTAAAGATAATAAAAATAATTAAAATGAGATAATAGAGGTGAGATATTAGAGTGTAGATATTAGAGTGTAGATAACAAACTAAAAACTGATTTTCTACTAATGTTTTTTCGAAAAAATAAGGTTTATATTAAAAACAAAAATGAATTACGAATTACATATACTCATTCACTTTTTTATTACAAGGTGGGCGACCGCAAGGGTACGCCCCTACACTCATTCACTTTTTTATTACAAGGCTGGCGACCGCAAGGGTGCGCCCCTACACTCATTCACTTTTTTATTACAAGGTGGGCGACCGCAAGGGTACGCCCCTACACTCATTCACTTTTTTATTACAAGGTGGGCGACCGCAAGGGTACGCCCCTACACTCATTCACTTTTTTATTACAAGGCAGGCGACCGCAAGGGTACGCCCCTACACTCATTCACTTTTTTATTACAAGGTGGGCGACCGCAAGGGTACGCCCCTATACTCATTCACTTATAACTGATAACTAAAAAATGGTAAAATTAATAAAAATTGAAAAAAAGTTTCCTGATGGAAAAAACTCGTACAACCACGTTCTTTGTGGAATAGATTTAACAATCGAAAAAGGTGATTTTATTGCCATAAAAGGTGCATCTGGGTCAGGAAAAACTACACTTCTTTCCATTTTGGGAACTTTAATTCAGCCTGAGGATGGAAAATATCTATTTGAAAATAAGCAAATTAACGCTCCTAACACTGATTATTCTCAATTTCGGCATCGAAATGTAGGTTTTGTTTTCCAAGATAATCGCTTGTTACCTCAACTTACAGCAATAGAAAATATTTTGTTGCCTACAATTGTTTGTCAAAATAAATCAGAAGTAGCACAAATTGATTATGCAAAAAAGTTAATGGAACTTATAGGCATCACTTCTGTTGCGGAACAATATCCCGAAACACTTTCTGGCGGCGAAACAAGTCGTGTTGCACTCTGTAGGGCATTGATAATGAAACCGATGTTAATTCTTGCCGATGAACCAACAGGACAACTTGATGCAGATAATGCCCATAAAATAATGCTTTTATTAAATAAAATAAATAAAGAATTGAAAACCGCAATTGTAATGGTTACTCATTCCGACGAAACGGCAAAATATGCAAGCACTATTTATTTATTAAGCGATGGTGTTCTGAAATTAGATAATTAAATATAAAATCAAATACTTTTTATGAGAAATTCCTTATTTATATTGATATTAACGCTATTCTTAAATGGATGTGGTAATAACAACGCAGAATACATTTTCAACGAAGGTTTTATATTTGGAACGACCTATCATATTAAATATGAAAACAAAGAAGGCGATTTACATAACGAAATAAAAGAGTTGTTAATGTCTGTAAATCAATCTTTATCACCTTTTGACACAAATTCAATTATTGGCAGGTTTAATAGCGGTGCGGATAATGTTTTAGCCGATTCCTTTTTTATCGATGTTTTTAACAAAGCAAACGAAGTTTACAAATTATCTGACGGTGCTTTTGATATTACAATTGCCCCTTTGGTTAATCTTTGGGGTTTTGGTTTCGAGAAACATGAAGTTATTAATGACCAAATTATAGACTCTCTATTGCAATTTGTTGGTATGGAAAATATTTTTATTGAAAATGACACCATTTACCGACAAAAAGAAGGTATTATTCTTAATGCAAGCGCCATTGCAAAAGGTTACGGAGTTGATGTTGTTGCTTTTTTATTTAAAAGTAGGGGAATCAATAATTTTATGATTGAGATAGGAGGTGAAGTATTTGCTAAAGGCGTTAATCAGAAACGAAAAATTTGGCAAATTGCCGTTGAAAATCCAATAAATCAGGGAGAATTTGAAATAATTGTTCCATTAGATAACAAAGCATTGGCTACCAGCGGAAATTACCGAAATTTTAATACTATTGACGGACAAAAACAAGGACATATCATCGACCCTCGAACAGGTTATCCCGTTCAATCATCTCTTTTAAGCGCCTCTATAATTGCTAATAATTGTATGACGGCAGATGCTTTCGCAACAGCATGTATGGTATTAGGATTAGAAAAATCAATAGAACTGATAGAAAAAACAGAAAATGTTGAAGGGGCATTTATTTATCAGATTGACGAAAATGGTACTGTTGGTATAAAATTTACAAACGGATTTCCTACCGTGCAGAATGGTTTTCATTAAATAACGACAGTTAGGAAATCATAAAAGCGCACAAGATGACACCAACTAAATAGAATTCACCAGTCAATTACCTGTTCAGAATTTTTCATACTCTAAATCTTTGCTTTTATCATAAGTATCAAATTTTAAACTTTTAGCGTTCTTTTTGGCTTCTGCTTTTTGGTCTCTAAATAAAGTTTTAGGTTTAGTTTTAGTGCTACTTTTCTTTTGATATGTTTCACCAATGTTGAAATATTGGATAGTTTCTCTAAGGTTGTCTGCTTGACCGCTTAAACTAACAGCATTACTTGCTAATTGTTCGCTTGAGGCAGCATTTTGTTGAATAACCTGATTAAGTTGCTGTATTGCGTTGTTTATTTGAGATGCGCCAACATTTTGTTCAGAACTACTTGTAGAAATTTCTTGAACAAGTTTAGTTGTTTTTTCAATTTCGGGGATAAATTTTTCTACATGTTCTTTTGCTGCTGCTGCTGAGTTCAGATTAATGGTTGACATTTTAACTATTTCATCTGCTGCACTTTTGCTTCGTTCTGCAAGTTTTCTAACTTCGCTTGCTACAACTGAAAAACCTCTTCCCATATCTCCTGCGCGTGCTGCTTCAACGGCAGCATTTAATGCTAAAATATTTGTCTGCGCAGCAATTTCGTTAATAATGTTTATTTTATCTACAATTGCTTTCGCTGAAACATATCCCGCATCGGCACCATCGCCGATTTGTCTGATTGCAACGGCTATTTCATTAGAGGATTTTCCTGCCAATGATGCGTTCTCGTTGTTTTGTTCGATATTTGCTGCCATCTCTTCCATAGAACTAGAAACTTGTTCCGCTATTGATGCCTGCTCGCTTGCGCCTTGCGAAACTACATTTGATGCAGAACTTATTTCACTACCCGACGTGGCAATACTATCGGCACCTAAAAGAATTCTTTCAACAATTTCTCGTAACTTAACAACCATATCTCTGAGCGATTGTGATAACTCTCCTACCTCATCCTTTTGGAAAATATCTAATTCGGTAGTTAAATCGCCATCTGCAACTTGTTTGGCAAATTCGATGCTTTTCCGAAAAGAGCCAACTAAACGCCTGATAAAAGCATTGAAAATGACTAACATAATTAGAACTACAACAACGATAAAGATGTAAATGTAAATCATAATATCTGCTGCCTTTGGCAAGTCGCTTATTTCGATGGTCAAAAAAGCGAAAGATTTTATTTCACTTAAATACTGAAAATAAGTGATTTTTTTTGCTCCTTCAAAGAAATGTTCATAATCCAAAATTTGTTCAGATTTGTTTTGACGAGCGTATTGATAAATAACCTCGTCGGTAACTGATTTTCCGTGCGGAATTGTTGGATGAATAAGCATTATCCCATCTTCTGAAATTACATAAGGATAACCATGCGCAAATACTTTGAAACTTAAAAGATTTTGTCCCACTACTTCTTCCAATGAGATACTATCTTTTACACAAACACGACCCGCCATAAGCAACATATCTGATATGCCGTGCAAGGTCTCATACATACAGACTTTTGTTATCAAGTCTAGTTGCCTTTGAACTCTAACGTTTACATAAATTGCAACGCTTAAAAACGCCACTAAAGTCAATACGCTGATTACCAGCCTAAAACGACTTCCGATTCTTAAATTATTGATCCAATTCATAAATTATATATTAAAAGTTATTACTAATCATCATCTAAAAAAACGTGAACATATTTCTGATTATTGCTTATTGAGGTCTTCTACTACCTTTCTACCAAACATTATGAAAAAGTTCACGTGAAATTACACGACCTCTTTTTTTGATGGTAGAATTTAATTTGTAGAAGATATCAATAAACCATAATCAAAGATTCAAACGTTTTATTTTTTTCAAATATTATTTCTTTTTTTCTACTAAAATTTTATAAAAATATGATGCAAAAATAGAAATTTTTTTTTCAAAAAAAAAATGCAAAAAAATTTTTTTTTCAAAGATTAAAGATTCAAACGTTTTATTTTTTTCAAATATTATTTCTTTTTTTCCACTAAAATTTTATAAAAATATGATGCAAAAATAGAAAATTTTTTTCAATAAAAATAAAATGCAAAAAAAAATAAAAAATTTCCTCGAATTAACACATTTTCTTGGCGTTCTTTGCGAAAAATCTTTGCGTCTTTGCGTTTAGATTATTTGTAAGCTCAAAGTCGCAAAGTTGAGAACGCAAAGATAGTAGTGAGGTAGTAAAGAAGAGGTTTGGCGTATGCTTTGCGCGACAAAACATCTCAAACACCGCATTCTAATAGCAATGCTTTACGGCTGCGGTTTACGTTGTTTTGAGGTGTGTAATCTGGTTCACATAAGCGTTGGGAGTAAACCATTTTAATGCTGAAAGTTTTACAAGTTTGTCCCATTTTGAATCTGAGGAGCAGATATTTGCTCGATACAAAATGTCACTCCTTGAACAACTCATTATTATATCCTCAAAATCAGGAAAAAGCGTCTTGCTTTTCTTGTTAATAGAATTCCACAATCCATAATCGCTACGAGTTAAAATATGCTTATCCAAAAGGTATTGCTCATTAGCAATGTCCGAATTATATATATAGCCATTTTCCGTTTTTTCCAACGTCCCTAATAAGTAACCTCGATAATAATAACCAATTCTCATCTATTGCCGCCTCCTGTCGATATTATAAGTAATCTGCTTATTGATAATTCTAGTATTCTTTCATATTTTTCTGTGGTCAAGTTACACTTTACGCTTTATTTTATCAAAATAAATCCTTTCGGAGCTTTTTTCGAAATACTCAAATGATATGAAGAAATATAGATATTGGCTATTTTATTTTTCTTTGCATCATAAATATCATAGTTATCAACTGGTTGAAAAATAGTTTCTAATTCAATACAACCAACTCTGTCCCAATAGATTGGCATTCCATTGAGAGTTCGTAATCTTCCTAAATATACATCATTGTTAGGAACCCCAAAAACAGGGACGGGATTTGTCGGCTCTAAACCAAATTCGCCGGACGTATCTGAAATTTCGTCTTCATTCGTAGCCTGTGGATTTGATTTTACAATATCCAAAAACCACGCAAGATAATCCTTTGGTAAAACGGACTTCAAATCAATATCTTTCGGCTTGTGGTATTTTCTTAACAAAGCGTAAAATTCCTGTAATTTTTGTTTATTGAAATATTTCAAACAACCTTTACCTGCAAGGTGCTGTTGCAAACGTTCCAGACAAAAGCGTGAAGAAAAGCCACCATCACTATATGCTGTTATTGCTGCTGCACACGACAAATGTTTTGCTTCTTCCTTACTAATAGCATTATTAATAATTATTAGAAGATTGTTTGTCAGTTCAATCAAATCTGTATCTCCGTTGGGAAAAATTTTGAGAAACAACTCATCTATGAATGGATCGTTGTTATTGTCAATTTCTGTAACTACTGCATGTTTTGCTTTAAAAAAATTAAAAATTTTCATATTTTTGTGAAATTATTTTGTTTGGGCAACGTACTCAACGAAAATCTATCAACACTAAACAATATCATCTTCGTAAAAGTTATCTATTGTAGATTTTTTATCCCTTATTTTTTTGCTGTACATTTGCCGGGCATATCTCTCTTTTTCAAACATGTAATCAATACCTTTGGCGTTCTTTTCAAATTGCATTATGTTTGTAATAGATATTGAATGTGCAAACTTTTCAACGTCATGGTCTGCTCCGATGTAGGTAAATGTCCAAAAATTCTGTTTCAATTCTTCTATCAGTTTTTTTATTGTTTGCCCCGAATGTTCTTTTGAAGCATTTTCTTCGCCATCGGTCATTATTGTTACAAGAACATTATAATCTTTAACATTTTCTAATGATTTTCTCATTTTTGCAAAAGAAAAACCCATTGCGTCATACAGAGGTGTTGAAGCATCTGGTCTATATTTTGAGGCATCAATTTGTTCTAGTTTTTCTACTGGCTCTAAAAAATGTACCTCTTTTTGTCCAAGCCCATTGAAGGTTACTAATGAAATAAGATGCTCTTGTTCGGGATATTGTTTTGCTATTCCCTTTACTGTTTGTACTGTTTCGTTAAACCCTTGAATTATAGAGTTCTTAATGGTTTCCATCGAACCACTCTCATCTAATATTATTAGATTGTGTACTTGATGTTTTGGTGTCATAATTTTATCCCTTATTCGTGTCGGGCGCAACTTCTAGTATTTATTAATTTGAATATTTTTGAAAGTTATGTTTTGCAAAACACAACACATTAAATAATGTTGTGCGATTTCAAACCGCAAAATTACAAATAATTATATTAATAACAAGCAAAAAAGAGAAAAAATATTGTTCCTTTTGATAAAAAAATTCTTTTATTCTTTTCAATAATTGGTTGCTATCCAATTTCCTGCAGTATCGTAAATTCTGTCGCCGCGTTTTTCGTAACGCCAGTTACCTGCGGTATCATAGAGTCGGTCACCACGCTGCTCGAAACGCCAATTTCCTGCGGTGTCGTAGAAACGGTCGCCACGTTTTTCAAATTGCCAATTGCCCGCTGTGTCGTAGATGCGGTTGCCGCGGGTTTCGTTTATCCAATTGCCCGCAGGGTCTTTGATTCTGTTTAACATAGTTTTTATTGGTTATTAATGGGTTGTTCCTAATTTATATGGGTTACTTTTGTGGAATTTGTTACTTTGCAGGTCTATATATATGAGAAAATATTAGGCTGTTATTTTTTATTGCATTGAGGTCGAGAAAAAGATAGTAGACATTAATGAATTATCGGAATTATAACTCTTTTAACCCCATTCTTATTAGGAAAAATGATTGTCTTATTTTGCTATTGTTAAAAATTTACTGAACAACTAAGACCAAATGAATTTATTTTTTCAACATATTCTTGCCTTGAACCTGTTAACCAATTATTTCGTAATCCTAAATGAATGGATCTTTTATGGTTGATTTTATGTTCTATACCAGCTCCTATCGAATATCCGTATAGAAAATTAATTATTGACTTATCATCTAAAAGATTATTTTTATTATGGGTTTGAATAACATCGTCTTTATATTTTTCACCTTTGAATGCATAATCGAAACATGGTCCTATTTGAAAATAAGGGACATTTTTCCATGCTTTGAAATTAAATGAATACCTTACAAGTATAGGAATTTGAACGGATTGTCTTACATACCGAGCGGTCTCATTTTTAGATTTTTGCATTTTATCAACAATTCCTGTATTATTGTCTATGTGAGAATAAACTACTTCTGTTCTTAATGCAATACATTCATCAAAGGGTAACTGAAAAAAGGCACCAATGGAGAAAGCGAAATCCTGTTTATATGTATATGATGGAGTTTCTTGTAATTTGGGATTACTCATACATACATTAACTATAGGACCAAACTGAAATTTTGGAAATAAATTGGGGTTGCAGTCTTTATATGCATTAAAAAAAACAAAAACACGCTTTCGTGTTAGTTTATTAGGAAATTTATCCATTCCCAAAACGTCATTGCAATTATAAATGGTTTTTAATTTGTCCCATACTTCTTCGGGAGAATTGGTGTCAATTTTTTTTAACTTATTTTCACTATTTTCAAGTATAAAAAATACATCTGAATTGTTATCAGTACAATAAATAAAAAGAAATATGGAGTCTTTTATGTTGGCAATTTCTTCTAAAAATACGTTTTTTTCTTCTCCGTTGAAATTTAGAGTTGCGCTAACATATTTTATCCCATTCAAAAACCCGTATTCTTCAATATCTTCGGGATAAAAGGTTTTGGCTTCATGTTTCTTTTGTTGAGGTATAATTACCCTTTTTGCCCTATCCTTTCTGTTATCTTTGGAAAACCAAACACCATGGTAAACAACAGAATTGGATATATAATATCCTTCGTCTCCATTAATAAACTCTTGTTCTACTACTGCATCATGGAAACGAGACTGTGTATAAGCGAATAAGCCGCCATACAAAAAAATTACAAAAATTACTATAATTTGTTTCATCTGTTTATTTTTGTATGATAACGAAGTGATGTTATTTTTTATTGTATTAAGGTCGAAATAAAGAAAGATGCGATGCTAAGTTTTGCACAATTGTTCTGCGGGCACACACCCCCGTGTATGGCAAATTGCAGCAAAAGGGAGGAGATTTGATATGTTTTTTACAAACTTTCATTTATTTTTTTTAAGTTTTTGCTTAAATATATTGATACAAGTTTCCCTTGTATTTGCCCTCTTTGTACGAAACCTATAAATCGACTGTCGTATGAAAAATTTCGATTGTCTCCCATTAGAAAATAAGAATCATTTGGAACAATTATTTCTTCTATTGGGTCATTTTCTTGAAAAGGGGGTGATTTAATTCTCACGAATTTATATTCAATCCCATTCGGTAAAATTTCATCAAATTCCTCCATCTCATATTTATCATAAAACATTGTTGATATAAACTTAGAAGACAATTCTTTGCCATAATACTTAACTAATTGGTTTTCTATTCCCAATGTATCATTGGGCATTCCAATAATTCGATAATTATAGAACCCACCATCAGGCATTGAAAATATGACCAAATCTCCGTAAGTTGGTTCTTGTGAATTGTAAAAACTATAATCGCCCAAAATATAATCTCCTGCAACAATGGTTGGAAATCCTGAGTCAGAACGAACAATTGATATTATGTATCGTGAATTACTTGAAATTTTTTCGGCTACGAAAATAGCTAAATATCCCACTATTGTGAATAGCAAATAAACATACCATTTATTATAAACTTTTAATATATATTCTTTCTGTTTTTTTGCTTTTAAATCGGCATCTGTTGCAATGAGGAACATCAATACAACATGCACAAGTAGTGCGTAAATGTATATCCAAAAACAACTTTTAAATCCAATTAAATTAATGCAAATTAGGGACATTAGAAAACCACCAAAAAACAAAAATGCTTTTTTAAGTTGTCCATTATAAAGTTGTCCTAATCCTGCCACTAATATTGAAAGCAAAAATGCAAGTATTGCTTTTCTTGGTTTATCCTTTTTTTCTTCTGAAATTACCATCTTATTTATTTTAAAAATATCCAAATACCCACAACGCTTTCACCGCTTACAGCCAACGTGTCTGGCGTACTGTCGACTTTGCTGCCAATCGCTTAGTTACTTACTGTCGTTTTGTTGTCATTTGTTTAATTTATTATATTTTCTTTCTCAAAATGAAATCCTTATGTTTAGTTATTTTCAATTATTTTCAAAATCTAATTTTTTTATAAGTTTTCCTGTCATAGTTGAATAGATTTTTCCTTGACTTGTTAATAAAAGTTTGCCTTGTTTTAGAAATTTTGTTATAATGGGTTCTCCAATCGCTTCATTTCTTTTGATTTTCTAAATGTACTTTTACTGTAAAATCATCTATTTCTATATCTGCAAGATTTATTAACCTGATATTTGTTAGTTTATTTTTTTTCAATATTTCTGACACTTTACTTGTTATTATTGTACCCAAGTATTGTTCAGGCAAGAAAAAATCACTGCCATCCCATTTATCTAACCCAACATGTAAACCTTTATAAAATTTACATAGCGGTCCATTTGGCACGCGCCTTTTTTCAATAATTTCCGATTTGCTATAATCAATATTGCCACACCTGCCCGTAACTGAAAAACCATGATAACCTTGTATTTCTTGCTTGCTTTTATCAAGCACTTTTACGTCGAACGTTTTCCAACCTGTTAGCTTGTTATCTTCTAAAATTAATTTCATTTTATCAGATATGAGATAAAGACCCGCCCAACCCGTATCTAAGATATCCTGAAGATTTTTCCCGAATTCCTGCTTAAATTTAACGGGGAAAAAAATGTTGTAATAATCGCCACGAATTAATCTATGTTCATCGTATGAATATCTTCTATTGGGGTCAATGGGATGGAACTCTTTCAAGCCTACTGGATGTGCTTGAAAAGTTGAAGAAACTAATTTACTTCCAAATCTAAAAAAATCTTTTATTTCCATTAATTTATTTACTTATTTAGAATCCAACAATAAAACCGTATTCACTCATTAATTGTCTTCCAAAATTTAATATCTCAGAAGGTGTTCTGTCTTTTAATAAAAATTCACCCCATGCTGCATTATAACTCGAAGCATTTTTTAAATGACTTGTAGTTTCCCACCACACTCCATATTTTGGGTTATTAATATTTATACCTGCTTTAAAAAAATCAGGGGCGTGCTTCTTTGGAAAAATATGGTGAGCTTGTGATTTTGCAGGTATGCTTCCGGTAAATTTTCCCAAATTATACCTGAAATTGCTGCTTGTGAACGACCTAAATGCCGTTTTGGTTCCCGTATTCACTATCAATTTCGCTCCCACTTTCGTACCCTCTTTTGCTGCCATCTGCACTCCTTTAGAAGCCAATTGACTTCTAAAAATGGTACCTAATCCTTTGGTTCCGAACAATATATCAAATAATATATTATCATTATGGATAGCACCTGATTGTGGATACCCACTTTGAAGTTCAAAAATCGCAGCTTCGAATTCAGACTTAGCTATATGTTCCGCCATTTTTTCGTTTATTTCTTCTATTTTGTCTTTTTCATCTTCCTTTTCTTCCTCCTTTCTTTCTTCGTCCGTTTTGCCTCTCAGGGTTTCGTCTGTATCCCAATGAGGTATATTTGCCATTTTTTCTCCTTCTCTAATGTTTTGGTCTATTATTTCTTCTCTGGTTTTAGGTTTCAATCCCTTATAATCAACAAATTTTACAGGATTATTTGCCGCATAAACATAACTCGATTGAAATTGAAAGTCTTCTGCCATCGGGTCAATGGTGGTAAAACGCATTATGGCGGGGTCGTAGTGTCGAAATTCGTAGTCGTACATATTCAGCCCATGCATACTATCAAATTCTTTATCATTATAACTAAACTTCTGTTCTTCAGGATTTAGCCCACCCGGCATCATCAATCCACTCGCATAGTAATTTAACCTTTGCACAACAATATAATAACCACCACGCGGATTTAATACGGGCAGTTCGCCGATTTCGTCGCCGGGGTCTTCCTCTTCTTCATAATTAGGAAATTCATCGTCTATACTTATCAGGTTGCGTTTAAGCACTGCGCGGTTGTTACCCAAATGGTCTTTAACATAAAAATAGTAGTTATTATCTTTTATATAACCATTGCCAAATAAAATCTTATCTAATCTTCCATCTTCATATATTTTATTTCCAACATAATCGGTTGTTTTTCTTTTTGTTATATATGAACCATTGGTAAAACCTTTATTAGATGGTAACATATCGTCATCGCCTCGTTCATTAAGGTATGGATGGTCAAAAATTGCAGTTGTATCTATTGATACTTCGGGTTGATAAACTGATGGTACTAACCATTGGTGTGTTACTCTTCGTTTTACTCCATCTGCCGAGTAATCAT
>WRMI01000005.1 GCA_009777175.1 Marinilabiliaceae bacterium | reverse complement strand
ATAAAAAATAGTGGTTAGCGGTTAGTGATTAGTAGGGGCGACTTTCAAAGTCGCCCCGAATCTCACAACCTAAAATTAGTGTTAATTAGTGTAATTAGTGGCTAAAAACCTTTGCGCCCCTTGCGTTCTCAACTTTGCGTCTTTGCGTTAAAAAAATCTAACCACAAAGTCCACAAAGGTTTCACAAAGAACACAAAGGAATTCGTGCTAATTCGTGTAATTAGTGGCTAAAACTAACCTTCGTGCGACTTTGTGAAAAACCCTTTGTGTGCCTTCGTGGTAAAAAATTCTAACCACAAAGAACACAAAATAATTTGTGTAAATTCGTGTAATTGGTGGCTAAAACCCTGTTTTACGTAAAACTTTTTGAAATCGCACCCTTACAGTTACCCAAAAAGCGCAGTTCGGGGTGTAGCTATCGTAGTAAATTTTTACTAATTTTTTCAGAAAATCATATTTGTCTCTATCTAATTCAAAAATTTCATTTATATTTGCAAACTTTTTCGCTATCTTATTCCGAAAAGTTGATATGTTATATATTTTAATATCAGTAATTTAAATAGTAATGAACAATAACAATATTGTAAAAACAGACGTTTTAATTATCGGCGGAGGTCCTTCGGGTTTAGCAACAGCAATACGTCTTGCTGATTTATTAAAACAAAAAGGTTTAGAAAAACGCATTTTATTAATTGAAAAAGGAAATTCAATAGGAAGTCACATACTTTCGGGAGCAATTATTAAGCCTAAAATTTTTAAAGATTTACTCCCCGACGTTGATTTCAGCGAAATTCCTTTTGATACCAAAGTTACAAAAGAATCAGTAATGCTGTTGAGTAAAAAAGGGAAGTTCAAAATACCCTTCTCGCCACCTTATATGGGAAACAAAGGAAATTATTGTGCCTCGTTAGGTGAGATTTGCCGTTTTCTTGCAAAAAAAGCAGAAGAAAAAGGCGTAGAAATTTATACAGGATTTGCTGTAAACGAACTTTTGTATGGCGAAGATGGAAGAGTTCTTGGCGCAAAAACAATAGATACGGGCATTGACCATCACGGCAACAAAATGGAAAATTTTCAAGAAGGTAGCACCATTGAATCAAATTTAGTAATACTTGCCGAAGGTACGCGCGGAAATCTCACAAAAATACTCATTAATAAATTTGCAATGCAAAAAGGGAGAAATCCTCAAATATATTCGCTTGGTTGTAAAGAACTTTGGAGCGTTCCCGAAGGTAGAATTAAACCCGGACAAGTATATAACACAATGGGATTCCCAACAACAAAAGTATTTGGCGGAGGATTTATTTATGGTTTAAAAGACAATAAAGTTGCCCTCGGATTAGCATTAGGACTCGATTTTGCCGACCCTACATTCGACACACATAAAGCGTTTCAAATATGGAAAACACACCCATTTATTGCAAATATCCTTAAAGACGGCAAATTATTAGAATACGGCGCAAAAACTATGCCCGAAGGAGGATGGTACTCCTTGCCGAGTCTTTTTTCCGATGGTGTGTTGATAGTTGGCGATAGCGCAGGTTTCCTTGCAATGCCCGCACTCAAAGGAATACATCTTGCAATACGCTCCGGTATGTGTGCCGCCGAAACTGCAATAATTGCATTAGAAAAAAATGATTTTTCTGGTATGTGTTTGTGTGAATATGAAAATTATATCAAAAAAAGCAATATATATAAGGAATTATTTCCCGTAAGAAATTTCAGACAAGGTTTTATAAATGGATTATTAGCGGGATTTTTCAATTTTGGAACTCAAATTGTAACATGCGGTGCAGGTTTTTTTGGAAAACTTAAAACCCACCACGATAGCGCCGTTACAAAAAAATTAACAAAATTTAGGAAAAATTCATTCAAAGAAAAAACTGCTTACTTTGAGTTTGACAAAACATTAACATTCGACAAAGCAACCGACGTCTATTATTCTGGTACGCTGCATGACGAAAAACAAGTTCCGCACCTCCAAGTGAATAATAAGGAATCATACCCTACAATTAATATTAAAGAATATGGCGCACCGTGCCAATTCTACTGTCCTGCCGAAGTTTACGAACTACATACAGATAAAACAGGACATCAAGAACTAAGAATTCATTTTGAAAATTGTGTGCATTGCAAAACCTGCGATATTAAAGAACCCGCAGACGGAATAACTTGGAACGTTCCCAACGGAGGAAATGGACCCGAATATAAATATATGTAAATATATGGCAACAATAAAGGAAAAAGATACAGACGTTTATAATCTTATTTTAAATTATGGAGAATTTTCCACACTTAAAAAAATGGAATTTTGCACACAGATAACACAGACGCGACAGATTTTCACAGATTTTATTTTCGGCAATTTACTCGAAAAAAATCTGTGTTTATCTGTATAATCTGTGTCATCTCGTGTGCTTATTAATATTAGAAGTAAAAAATTACATTTAAATATCTCAATAAAATGATAATAGTTAGTTTAATAAAACAAGTGCCGCTTCCAACCGAGATGCGTATGGGTGAAGATGGACTTATGGACAGAACAAAAGCAAAATCAATTATCAACATTGATTGTCAGTTCGGGCTTGAAGCCGGACTGCAAATGAAAAAAAAATACCCTGATGCCCGTCTGATAGCCTGCTCAATGGGACCACAATCTTTTGAAACAGCACTACGTAAGGCTATTTCAATGGGTTATGACGAAGTTTATCTGCTTTCTGATAGAAAATTAGGCGGAAGCGATACGTATGCAACAGGTTTGGCTATCTCTACAATGCTCAAACATTTAGGTTTTACAAAAGATAGCAAAGAACCGTTTATAATTTTTGCCGGACGCCAAACAAGCGACGGAGACACTGCGCATGTTCCATCACAAGTTGCTGAAAATATTGGTATTCCTCAAGCTACTTTTGTGGAAAGAGTGGAAGCAGACGAAAATGGATATATAATTGCGAAACGTATTATTGAAGGAGGTCATCAAATGATGAAACTTCCCATTCCATGTCTTATTTCGCTTACGCCAACAGGTATCGGACCACGAAAACCAACATTAGTAGGTGCCATTAAATCACGAAAATCTAAAATAAATGTTTTTGGAGTTGATGATATTAATTTAAGTACTGAAAAAATAGGTCTTTCAGGGTCGCCAACGATTGTTTCTGCTGTTTATGACATAGTTAGCGACCGCCCACCTGTTATGATGGCTGAAGGACAAGGCGAAAAACAATTAATTGACGACTTTATTAATAGATTCAATTCTGGCGGCAATATTCTACAAAAAGAAGAAACAAAAGAAAAAGAAACAAAAGATTTGCCCGATTTTCCTACTGTAGACATCAGAAACGGCGCAAAAGGTATTTTAACATGGGCAGAAATTACGAACGGAAAAATAGCGCGACCATCAATAGAATTGCTCACTCCCGCCCGAAATTTAGCCAATCAATTAGGCGAAGATACAAAGATTACAACTCTGTTAATCGGAAAAAATGTAGAACCGTTAGCAGAAACACTTTTTGAACACGGCTCAAATGAAGTAATTATCGTGGAAGACGACCGTCTACAAGAATATTTAGTGTTGCCTTTTTCAGATATTTTTGCACAGGTTATAAAGGAACGAAAACCCGAAATAGTATTGTTTGCGGCAACAACCTCAGGTCGTGAACTTGCACCACGAATTGCAGTTAAAACAGGAAGCGGAGTTACCGCTGACTGCACAGGGTTAGAAATTGGTAATTATGTAAATAGAAAGAAAAAAGAGATAATCTATCCGATACTTCATTCTCGTAGACCTACCTATGGCGAAAGTAAATTAGCAACAATACTCGGATTTGAATTTCCTCAAATTTCAACTGCACGAGCAGGAACCTTTGAAATGCCGTTACAACAAAAAGGACGTAAAGGTATATTAAGTACTTTTAAACCTTTAATTAAGGAAGACCATTTTAAGGTAGAAATCTTAGAAACCGTACGAGGTGCCGGTGGTTTGCAAGGATTATTTGAGGCAGATATTATCGTTTCAGGGGGACGAGGAACAGTTGGAGACGATTTAAAACTGATTAAAGACCTTACACAAGAGCTTCAAAATCAGGGCATTAAAGCAGAATGGGCATCAAGTCGCGTCGTTGTTGACGCAGGAATTACTGAATATGCCCGCCAAATAGGGCAAACAGGTAAAACTGTTCGACCAAAAGTTTACGTAGCGATAGGTATTTCAGGTGCAATACAGCACATTGCCGGAATTAAAGAATCTGGCAAAATTGTCGCAATTGACCAAAACCCAAAAGCATCAATATTTAGACACGCCGACTTCGGAATCGTTGGTAGATATGAAGATATCGTTCCCGAATTGATTGAAAGAGTGAAAAACGGTTTTAGGTTTGGAATTTGAGATGCGCGGATTAGACTGATTTAGACGGATTTTCGTGGATTTATTTTTTGTTAACAAAACTTTATTTATTGTGAAAATCCGTCGCGTCTGTGTTACTGTGTAGTGAACAACGCCGAACTATCTATGTGCTTTTCATTTTTCATAAGAATAAAAAAATATTAAAATCAATGCTACTTTCATCAAAATATTAAAAAATAAAACAAAATTTTTTTTCGTATTAAAAAAACAACTATCTTTGCATTTTTAATCTTTAAATATAATGACAAACGAAGATATTTTTAAAAAGTTGATTGCTCATTGTAAAGAGTATGGTTTTGTTTTTCAGAGTAGCGAGATATATGACGGTTTAAGCGCCGTTTATGATTATGGTCAATATGGAGTTGAACTGAAAAATAATATTAAAAAATATTGGTGGGACTCGATGGTTTTGTTGCACGAAAATGTTGTAGGCATTGATACTGCGATATTTATGCATCCAACAGTTTGGAAAGCATCTGGTCATGTTGACGCATTCAACGACCCGCTAATTGATAATAAAGAGAGCAAAAAACGTTATCGGGCAGATGTTTTGATAGAAGAATTGTTGTCAAAATTTGATGCCAAAGCCGATAAAGAAGTAGAGAAAGCAAAGAAAAAATTTGGAGAAAATTTTGATGAAACACTATTTCGTCAAACAAATCCACGCGTGGTAGAAAATCTGAAAAAGAAAGAAGAAATTAATGTTCGGTTTGTTAAAGCACTTAATGACAACAATTTATCAGAATTAAAGCAAATAATTATTGATAATGAAATTGTTTGTCCTGTTTCGGGGACTAAAAATTGGACTGACGTACGTCAATTTAACCTAATGTTTTCTACCGATATGGGCGCAGCGGCAGATGGTGCATTAAAAATTCATCTGCGTCCCGAAACAGCGCAGGGTATTTTTGTAAATTTTTTGAACGTACAAAAGTCGGGGCGAATGAAAATTCCCTTCGGAATAGCACAGATAGGCAAAGCGTTTCGTAATGAAATAGTTGCACGACAATTTATTTTTCGTATGCGTGAATTTGAACAAATGGAAATGCAATTTTTTGTGAAACCCGGAGAAGAACTTTTTTGGTTTAATAAATGGAAAGAACTTCGTATGAAATGGCATCAGGCATTAGGAATGGGCAACCATAAATATCGTTTTCATGACCACGAAAAATTGGCTCATTATGCAAATGCCGCCACAGATATTGAATTTGAAATGCCCTTCGGATTTAAGGAAGTAGAAGGAATTCATTCTCGAACCGACTTCGATTTAGCACAGCATCAACAATATTCAGGGAAAAAAATCACATATTTTGACCCAGAACAAAGTGAAAGTTATATTCCTTATGTTATAGAAACCTCAATCGGAGTCGACAGAATGTTTTTGAGTATAATGGCTGGCGCGTATTGCGAAGAAGATGTTGAAGGAAAAGATGGCTCAAAAGAGACAAGAGTTGTTCTGAAGTTGCCTCCCGTATTAGCACCTATAAAACTTGCTGTTTTGCCGTTATTAAAAAAAGATGGTTTGCCCGAATTGGCGCGTAAAGTCATCGAAAAGTTAAAATTTGATTTCAATTGCCAATACGATGAGAAAGATTCCATCGGAAAACGTTATCGTAGGCAAGATGCCATTGGTACGCCATTTTGTGTTACAATCGACCACCAATCTTTACAAGACAATAGCGTTACAATTCGGCATCGAGATAGTATGGAACAAGAACGGATTAATATTGAAATGATAGAAAAAATTATATCAGAAAAAATAAGTATGAAAGAACTTTTTCGGAGCATAATTTGATAAAAAATTAAAAAAATTAAAAAAAATTTCACACATCTCAATATTTATTTTTATCTTTGCGGTCGATTTTTAACGAATTTTTTGAATAAATAAGAAAATTTTTAATAGAAAAAAATAATAATTATGCGTAGTATATTATTGATATTTACAGTATTAGTTGGATTTAATCTGAGTGCACAGAAAACATCCAAATTGATTCATACTGCCAAAGGCGAGATGCAGAAAGAAAATTACGTTAAGGCAGTAAATATTTTAGAACCTCTCACTAACCAAAAGCCTGTTGATAAAGAAGCTTTGAAACTTACAGGCGAGTGTTTTTTGAACATTTCGGGCGAGGAAGAGAAAGCAATGCGTTATCTCGAAAAGGCTGCTGGATTATATCCTTTGGGTAAAAACCCTAATTTAGCCACATTAGAAACTCATTTTTATTTGGCGCAGGCACTCCACATGAATTATCGTTTCGACCAAGCGATGGCTATTTATGAAAATCTGCTTAATTTTGCCAAACAAAGGGAATTGGTTAGCGCAATAAATCGCGAAATAAACTATGTAAACAATGCGATTGAGATGGTGAAAACTCCCTTAGAATTTAAAATAATTTCTTTGGGAAGTAAAGTCAATTCTCCGTTTGACGAGCATAGTCCATTAGTTGCCGCAGATGAAACCGAACTTTATTTTACCTCTAATCGACCTTTAAAAGGTGCAAAAAAAGATGAAACCGAATATTTTGAAAATATTTATGTTTCATATTGGTTAAATGACGATTGGGGCGAAGCAGAGCCACTCAAATTAAGAGGTAATTATTTTGGAAATAGAGCAACTGTTAGCCTTAGCGCTGACGGAAATACAATGATTATTTTTCAGAATGACGGTTTCTCGGGTAGCCTTTTTGAAACAAGAAAAACATTTAGAGGTTGGACAGAACCAAAGCCATTAGCAATAAATTCTACAAATTTTAACGAAACACACGCCTGCTATTCGCCTGACGGTAACGAATTGTGGTTCACAAGCGACAGACCCGGTGGATATGGTGGCAAAGATATTTATATTTCTCACAAATTGCCCGACGGATCTTGGGGACCACCCGTAAATGCTGGACCAGAAATTAATACTGAATGGGACGAAGAAGCTCCTTTTATTAGTCCAGACGGTAGTCAACTTTTCTTTGCGTCAGAAGGACACTCCTCAATGGGTGGTTTCGACGTTTTTATGTGCAAAAAAAATGAAGACGAAACATGGTCAAAACCCGAAAATATTGGCTATCCCATTAATACAACTAATGATGACATTTTTTATCTTCCTACACCGGACGGACAACGAGTTTATTATTCTTCCCGTAGAGTAGGAAGTATGGGCGGAACTGACCTATATATGCTTGTTTTCCCTGACGACGACGCACGTGCATTGGCTGTCCTCGCGGGATACGTATTCTATGGAATTGATGAACCCGGCTCCGATGCCGTTATAACAATTACCGATGAAAATAAAAAATTGTACGGTATTTATAGACCTAACCAATTAACAGGTAAATATGTCGCAATTTTACCTACGGGAATAAAATATTTTTTAGAAATCGAATCTGACGGATACAAAACTTTTACCAAAGAAGTTAATATTCCTATTAGAAATGTTTTTGGCACACGACAAACTGCTACTTTTACACCTAACATATTTATGGAAATAGAAGATGTAGTTGAAACTGAAGAAGTAGATGATACGGGACAACAACCTGAACCTGAGAGCAATTGAGCTTAAAGACTTAGATTTACTTTATGAATGGGAAAACAATATGAAATTGTGGCGCGTTAGCAACACTTTAACCCCATTCAGCAAATATCAAATTGAGCAATATATTAAAGCATCATCACTCGATATTTATCAAACTCGACAACTGAGGCTAATGATCGATGTTATTATTGACAACAATCATTCAAGTTCCGAAATACCACAATTACAAAATTCTGAAACAGTCGGCATTGTTGATATGTTCGATTTTGACCCATATCATAATAGAGCAGGGGTCGGAATTATGATACACGAAAATTATAGAAACAAAGGAATTGCATCCGCCGCTTTTAAGTTATTTATCAACTACGCCACCATTCAATTAGGAATACATAACTTATATTGCAATATCGAAGCCGACAACGAAAACAGTATCAAAATGATGACAGGATTAGGCTTTGAACTAATCGGAACTAAAAAAGAGTGGCTCAAAGTTCGAAACGGATACAAAGATGAACTTATGTTTCAATTAATTAGGGATTGAAAAAATAAAAATAAGGCAATAAACAAATCGAACACGTTGCCGAAAAATTTGCTAAACTTACAAAAAATGATGGTGATAAAATGCGTCAACCCTCATTTTTAATAAATAAAAATTTTGTAATATTTCAAATAATATATATCTTTGTCAAATTATTCTTTTATAAAATATTATATAATCCAATGATTCACACAGATTTAAGCGACCAAGAACTTGTCCGCAGACAAAGTTTGCAGGAAATAAAAAAACTAAACATCGAGCCTTATCCCGCAGCCGAATACGTAGTTACGCACTATTCGCAAGATATTATCAAAAATTTTGACGAAAATAGTGAAAACAAAGTAGATGTTGTTATTGCAGGTCGAATTATGAGCCGCAGAATAATGGGGAACGCTTCTTTTGCCGAAATAAAAGATAAACAAGGACGTATTCAAATCTATATTCGCCGAGACGAAATTTGTCCAACAGAAGATAAAACACTCTATAACACTCTCTTTAAGCGACTGCTTGATATTGGCGATTATGTTGGTATCAAAGGTTATGTTTTCAAAACACAAACGGGTGAAATTTCCATTCACGCAAACGAATTGACTCTCCTTTCAAAATCGTTGCGCCCTTTGCCAATTGTCAAAGAAAAAGATGGAATTATATATGATGCTTTTTCAGACCCAGAACAGCGTTATCGTCAGCGGTATGTAGATTTAATTGTAAACGAGGGAGTTATGGAAACATTTTTGAAACGGACAAAAATTATCAACACCATGCGTGATTTTTTTAATCAATTTGGATATGTTGAAGTTGAAACGCCTATTTTGCAATCAATTCCGGGCGGAGCCGCTGCCAGACCTTTTATTACGCATCATAATGCCCTAGATATTCCACTTTATTTGAGAATTGCAAATGAACTATATTTGAAAAGGTTGATAGTAGGTGGTTTTGAGGGAGTTTACGAATTCGCAAAAGATTTTAGAAACGAAGGAATGGACAGAACTCATAACCCCGAATTTACTGTTTTGGAAATATATGTGGCATACAAAGATTACAAGTGGATGATGAACTTTACCGAAGAACTTGTTGAAAAGGTTGCAATTTCACTTCACGGAACAACAAAAGTGCAATTTGGAGATATTATTATCGATTTCCAAAGACCGTTTAAAAGAATTACAATGCTTGATGCTATTAAAGAATATACGGGGTTTGATATTTCGGGAATGAATGAAGATGAGATAAGTGAAGTCTGCAAAAAATTAAACATTGAAACAGATAAATCAATGGGCAAAGGTAAACTCATTGATGCTATATTTGGTGAGAAGTGTGAAAATAATTTTGTTCAACCTACCTTCATCACTGATTATCCGATAGAAATGTCTCCTTTATGCAAAAAACACCGAACCAATCCCGAATTGACCGAACGATTCGAACTGTTTGTAAATGGCAAAGAACTCGCCAACGCATATAGCGAACTTAACGACCCCATTGACCAATTAGAACGTTTCCAAGAGCAGATGAAACTTTCTGAAAAAGGAGACGAAGAGGCAATGTATATTGACCTCGATTTTGTGAGGGCATTAGAATATGGAATGCCACCTACATCTGGAATGGGAATTGGCATCGACCGATTAGCAATGTTTATGACCAATCGGGCATCAATACAAGAAGTTTTGTTGTTTCCGCAGATGAAACCAATTAATAATTGAAAAATAATTAAAAATTGTATATAATATGGAAGAAAAACAACCCAAAATAGGAATAGTAGGTAGTGGTAGCTGGGCTACGGCTGTTGCGAAAATGATTTTGCAAAATGTTGATAGTATAAATTGGCATTTCAGGAATCCCGAAAATATTTCAAAATTTAAACGGTTACAACGAAATCCAAATTATTTACAATCTGTAAAATTTGACATAAACAGGATAAATTTTACTAATGATATTTCTGAATTAGTTGAAAATTCAGACGTTATTATTTTTGCTTGTCCATCAGCGTTCTTAAAATTTTTTCTTTTAGGACTGAAAGTTCCGTTAAAAAATAAATTTGCTATTTCAGCAATTAAAGGGCTCGTTCCCGATGAAAATCAAATTGTTGGTACATATTTGAGCGAAACATATCAAATTCCTTTGGAACAAATTCTTGTTTTATCTGGTCCGTGCCACGCCGAAGAAGTTGCATTAGAAAGGTTATCTTATTTGACAATTGCATGCCAAGATATGAAAACAGCGCGGCAATTTTCTAATATTTTTCAAAGCAGTTTCATTAAAGCAGTGATTACCGATGATATTTATGGTACGGAATATGCTGCCGTACTTAAAAACATTATGGCAGTTGCTTCAGGAATTTGTCACGGATTAGGATATGGTGATAATTTTCAAGCTGTTCTGATTTCTAATGCTATTCAAGAAATAAAAAGATTTGTTGACACTGTCCACCCAATCATTCGTGATATTAAGAGTTCTGCCTATTTAGGAGACCTTTTAGTTACCTGCTATTCACAATTTAGTAGAAACCGTACTTTCGGTACGATGATAGGAAAAGGATATTCAGTCAAAAGCACTCAACTTGAAATGATGCAAATTGCAGAAGGTTATTATGCAGCTAAAAGTATTAAAGAACGTAACGAAAAATATAAAGTGAATATGCCAATTACAGATGCAGTATATAACATTTTGTATGAACGCATTTCACCTACAATTGAAATTAAGTTACTGACTGAATTGTTAAGATAAGATAAAAATTAATGATTGTCTAATATAGTTGCATTGCTTTTACGTAATGCACAGAATGAAGTAATTTCTTACAAATTATTCATTTGTTTGCACATATATAAATATATTATATTTTCAGAAATTACTTCATTTACATCTAACACCTAACATGTATTGCTGATGTGCTAGAGTTGTATTTGGAAGATATGCGAGAAAGGTATGTTTTGCAGGGTGTGCCGTTTTTTGAAAAAATAATGAAGTTTAAAAAAAATATCTATCTTTGCGCGATTTTTAGAATAAAAATATATGGTAATTACAGTAAATAGTGATACTAATCGTCAAGAGATAGACAAAATGTTATTGAGTTTGAAGCCAAGAAAACAGTTTCGCTCCGATATGTTTCTGGGTAAAATCAAATGGGGCGAAGACGGTTTGGAATACCAAAAACGAATAAGAAATGAATAGGATTAGAATTGTTTGCGACACAAACCCATTGATTTGTACCATTCTTTGTACCAAATGGAAGAAACGAAAAAAAGAAAAATTATAAATGAAGAAACGAAAAATAATATACATAGTAATTGGTATAACAAGTATTGTTCTGATTTATAGTTTTTTAGACAAAAAGATAAATGATATGACGAATGTAGAGCAAATTTTGACCAATGAAATTGAGAGTGGCAAATCGCCCTCTGTTCAATACTATATATTTGACAGTGAAAATATTATAAAATCATTTCAACTTGGCTACGCCGACATTTCTAAGCAAAGACAAACCGATAGAAACACAACTTATAATGCTTTTTCTGTAACAAAAACCTTTACGGCATTGGCAGTTATGCAATTAGCAGAATGTGGAAAAATAGATTTAAATAAGCCGATAATAGATTATTTATCAGATTTTCAGTATGGTACAGAAATTACAATTAAGCAACTTTTAAACCACACCGCAGGAATACCGAATCCTATTCCCCTGTCTTGGATACATTTAGATAGCGAACAAAACAGTTTTGATAGAAATCAGTTTTTTAAACCTGTTTTTGACAAAAATAACAAAATAAAATCGAAACCCGACGAAAAATTTTCTTATTCAAATTTAGGTTATATCATTTTGGGTCAACTAATTGAAAGTGTATCAGGAAAAACGTATGAGGAATATGTTTTTGAGTTTATCATTCAAAAATTACCTATCTCTCCCGCCGATTTAACTTTTACAATTAGTGATAACGAAAATCATGCAATAGGCTACCACAAAAAAATGTCATTCTCCAACCTTATGCTGGGATTTTTCATCGACAAATCTAAATTTATGGAAAAAGCCGAAGGAAAATGGCGCCCGTTTAAAACATTTTATGTCAATGGCGCTCCTTATGGAGGGTTGATTGGCAAACCGACAGCATTTATAACATACATTCAAGAGTTATTAAAAGAGAACAACGCTCTTATTTCCAATGAGTACAAGCAGTTGTTGTTTCAGGAAAACAAAAATACGAGAATGTGTTTATCTTGGTTTGCAGGCGAATTAGAGGGAAACAAATATTTCGCTCACGCAGGCGGCGGCGGTGGTTACTATTGCGAAATCAGAATTTATCCCGATATAAAGATAGGAAGCGTTATTTTTTTCAATCGTACCGGAATGTCGGACGAGCGATTTTTAGACAAATTAGACAAAATTTACATAAAAGAATAGAAAAATGCCAAATAATAAGTTATCAAAAGTGTTCACCTTAAAAAGATTACGTAATATTTCGATATTTTGGAGTTTATTTATAGGAATTGGCGCTCTTTGGGGCAGCACAATGATGTTTATAGAGCCGACTGGAAAAATTTGGGATATGTATTTATTGCTGCCCGGTATTCAAAAACTCCCCTTTTCAGATATTTTATTTCAAAATTTTATTTTCCCCGGCATTGCTTTGCTTTTGGTGAATGGAGTAACTAATTTTATCTCTTTTATCCTCATTTACAAAAAACACCGTTATGCTGCATTGTCGGTGATGTTTTGCGGAATTATACTTATGCTTTGGATTTCGATACAATTTGTGATTTGGTCATTTAACTTTATGTCAAATCTTTACTTTATTTTTGGTTTTCTTCAGGCATTTACGGGGTATGGATATTGGAAAAATTATCAATAGCCGAAAAGTGTACTTTTTTGACAACATTTATTGCTTTGTTACGTTAATTGTATTAAAATGAATAAACGATTTGAAATAGAATTTTTAGACGAAGCCTTTGATTTTTTGCAAAGTTTAGAGAAAAAGCATTACGAAAAAGTACTTTACAATATTCGTAAGGCACAGATGGAAAACGACCTTGAACTTTTCAAAAAAATACAGGACGATATTTGGGAGTTTAGAACTTTATTTCAGGGCTTGAAATATCGGTTTCTTGCCTTTTGGGACAAGACTTCTGCTATCAATACTTTGGTGGTCTGTACTCACGGATTTATCAAAAAAAGGAGTAAGGTTCCAGAACAGGAAATTCTAAAAGCAATTCAAATCCGCAAAAAATATTTTGAAGACAAACTATTAAAAAAAATAATAAAGAATGAAAACGTATACATTAGATGAAATACAGGACAAACTCATCGGAAAAATTGGTACCCCAGAAAGAGACCTATTTGAATATGAACTTCAAATGGATCTAGTAGGCAGTGCCATCAAACAAACACGCCAAGAACGCAACCTAACACAGGAAGAACTGGGAAAACTAATAGGTGTCCAAAAAGCACAAATTTCAAGACTTGAAAACAAAACAAGTTATGTAACTATGGATACCTTACTGAGAGTTTTCAAAGCATTAAAGGCAAGAGTGAGACTGCAAGTTGAATTACCCAGCGTTAATGTCAGTGTTGGATATTGACTAAAAACATCACCCTACACGATGAACGAAATTGAATTATTAGAGGAAATGAGTGTTTTTTTTAATAATCGCGCTCTAATATATAACGAAAAACATATTGAACATATTTGTGGCGGAATGGAAAGCAAACATATCATTGCTTCTTTTTTCCCATCCCACACACAAACAATGATTGATTTAGGTATTGGGACAGGGTTGGAATTGGAGGCAATTTTTAAGCGTTTTTCCCAAATTGAAATTACAGGTGTAGATATTTCCGAGAATATGTTAAAATTACTCCAAGAGAAATATCCTGACAAAAAAATAAAATTGAAATGTGAAAGTTACCTTGATTACGATTTTGGTAATTGTCTGTATGATGTAGGTTTGTCGGTTATGACGTTACATCACTATAATCATAAAACAAAAACAGAATTGTATCGAAAATTATATAACAGTATCAAACATAACGGAGTATATATCGAATGTGATTATATGCTTTCAGAACATGAATATGAAAATCCGCAAGAAAAGGAAGATTTGGGTTTTTTAGAGTTTGAACGTATGAAAAAAGAACAGGGCATATCCGATAACAAAGAATATCACTATGATACTCCTTGTACGGTATCCAATCAGAATAAAATGCTTTTAGAAGTGGGTTTTACAAGCGTAAAAGAAGTTTGGCGTTATAAAAATACGGTAATTCTTATTGCTGAAAAATGAGTAGTTGTCAGTTTTCAGTTTTCAGTTTTCAGAAATATCGAATTACTTTACACACTTTACAACTTTATAACTTTACAAACTTTCAAACTTTTTACTTTACAAACTTTTTACTTTACAAACTTTATAACTAATATATTCAATAACAAACAAATAATTGACTAAATAAAAAAAGATGAAAACATTAGAAGAAAGCATCGCAGCAGCAATGGACGCGCAACAGGATATGGCGATTATTCCATTTTTGCCCTATATTTTGCAGGATTTTTGGGAACTCGGAACTCCATCCGAATTAGTGCTCAATCTTATTCAAAAGAATTGCAAAAACTATTCAAATCTCAATGTTTTGGATTTGGGGTGCGGCAAAGGGGCTATTTCTGTAAAATTAGCGGCGGCATTGAAATGTAATTGTTACGGAATAGACGCTATCCCCGAATTTATTGAAGCATCAAAAGAGAAAGCCAAAGAGTATGAAGTAAGTTCTATATGTAGGTTTGAAGTTGGTGATATACGTACAAAAATTGAAGAATTAGATAAATTCGACATCATTATTTTTGGCGCAACCGGTCCAATTTTTGATGATTATTACACAGCCCTGAAAAAATTGTCGAAACACATGACCACAGAAGGAATTATCATCATAGAGGAAGGATATATTGACGATAAAAGTACAATTCAACACCCGACATATTCATTTCGCAAAGATTTATTAAAACAATTTGAGCAGGCAGGAATGGAATTAGTTGACGAAACCGTTGGTCAATACGGCGAATGGGCAGACATTGCCAAAGATATGGAAAAAATAGTCTCAAGATGTAACGAACTGAAAGCAAAATATCCCGAAAAATCTTCTCTTTTTGAAAATTACGCACAAAATCAAGCCTCTGAATATGATATGTTAGAAAACGAAATGAGCGGTTCGATTGTGGTTTTAAAGAAATCTACCAGAATATGATAAATCTCGAAAAAATTAAAAAGTTTATAACCAAGCGGAGAGTTGCATTTATTGCATCCATTGATAGCGAGGATTTTCCAAAATCCTCGCTATCAAGTTGTGTAAAAACGGTTAGGTTCTCTTCGGTCATATAATCAACATAAAGTCGCTCTGCTGCCACTTCCATTGATGGCTGCTCTTTTTTTCGTATCGTATGAATGATACGCTCGGCTACAACCATTCGTCTATTTTGTCGCGATGAAAATTTCAACTCAATTTTGCTCCTAATCTTTCTGTTTTCGACAGCCATTTTTTACGTTGTTTGTCATCTGAAGTTTTTACAACGGAAAAATAAGTTGTACGTTTGTTTTTTACACCACAAAAACCGAGTATGGAGTTTTTTAGCAGTTTGATACCGGGATTGCATAGAATCCACTTGTAATACCAAATAGGAGTATCCATAGTGGTAATGATTTCAGATGTTTTGCCGTTCAACAATTTCTTGGGAAATGGGGATTTTTCCTGATAATCAAATGCAAATCGGGGAAGAAAAACCCTATCGAAAAAACCTTTCATCAACGCAGGCATAGATGCCCACCACATCGGAAAAATAAAGACCAAATGGTCGGCTTGCAGGATTTTGTTCCAAGCGGTCAACAAATCGGGCTCCCAATCGGTGCGCTTACGGTAGCCAAACTGCAGGTTTGTGGAAAAGTCCAAATCAGAAAGGACAATTTCTTCCACTTCCTTTCTCGCCCTCAACGCACCGTCTTTATACGCTTTTTGCAAAGCGTGACTAAAACTTTCCCTATCAGGATGTCCGTTAACTATAACTATCTTATTCATTGTCTATTATGTTATTAATTTTAAAATACAATTCCGACATTAACCGATACCAAATGATGTGTTAATTTTTCTGCGAAACCTACTGTAAAGTAGTCATTTTCGGACTTTTTTAATCGTTCCAATTTTTGTAATTCATAACCTGCGGCAAGTTGCAGTTTAATTTTGTCGAACAAGACATACTGTACGCCAAGTGAAGAATTGAGGTGAAATCCGCCGTTCGCATTTGTATTCGCTGCAAATGCATATCCGCTGCCACATTCCACAAATGGAGTAAATTTGCGCGGTTGGGTTATGGCAAGTTTGGCATTGGCAAACAACGGTATCAACGTGGTTTCATAAAAAGACAGTCCTGTTCCGATACCTGCCGAAAACCGATTGCCGACACGGTAATGTGCCAATACATGAAATATTAAAGGAGTGTATGATGGCTCGTTCATGGCAATACCCGTTCCGAAAGAGGCTGTGTATGCTACATTGCGTTCTGTGTCTTGTCCTATCAAACAAAACGAAATAAACAAAAAGCCGATTGCAAAAATTATTTTTTTCATTGTTGGATATTGATGACTATACGTTTGACAATATGAAGCGCAGTTGTAATTTGTGATATGTCGGAATAAATGCTTCCCGAAGTTCCGTCGGGACTGCTATGCCCGATAAGTACTGCATCGTACGATGTTACGCCCGATGTCAAATCAATGGTTGCAGCATAAATCACAGCCGGTTGCCCGCTTCCTTCCTTTCCACCGGAATAATTGGGCTCGCCTTCTTTTGCAGTTTCCGGGTAGTAACTGTTAAAATCAGTGGAATGATTTAATTCAATTTTCACTACAAATTGTTTCAATTGATTGTTCGGGCGCAACTTTACATCGAAACTTCCGCGAGGAGTAGCCCCTGTGGTACCGTCTGTAATGGGTTTTATATCAAGTCCTCCATGAGGTGTTGCGCCGGTAACTCCGTCAAACTCTTTCATCGCACGCGAATATTGCCAATGCGGAAGTGCTTCTTTGCGCGGATTGCCCTTGTTTGCCTGCCACGATTGTGTTGCTATTTTATGGCTTACATACACTGTTGAAAGATAATTGCCTTGCAAATCTTCCACCCAAATAGCAATTTGCGGTGCATTTTTCTTCTTGATACCCAAAAACAAAGGGAAATCATGCAACCAATGCTCGTCTTGTTCCACAAAAATTTTCAAGTCGCCCTGTCCGTACTCAATCAAATCTTTCTGGCAAGAAGAAATGCATAGGAAAAATAGACAAATTGATGTAATTATTTTCATTTTCATACTTTTTTACTAAAATTACTTTTCATTTTTTTATATTATCACATTTTTATTATTCTACCGTTTACGTTCTATGTTCTTTTTTCGCCGCACTGTCGCCGTTACGCCAAACCGCCCGTCGAGTGCAGGCATTTCTTCATTTATTAATCTTTTTTTGTAAGTTATTAATTGTATTGATATAATCTTTTTCGACAGATGAAAGTGTTTTTTGCTGAAATTTTTTGTATTCAGTGGATGCCTTATTTACAGCTTGTTCATGACTGATTTTTCCTGCACCTTGCAAAAGTCTTTCACCACTCATTGTCAAAATCTTATCTAAATGAACTGACCAATCTTCCATAGTCATTGTCTGTTCACGTTCTGCCTGCCGTTCGGCAAAGTCCAAATATCCCGAAACTATTTGACCTAGCGAGCGTAATTCTATTTCATTTAGATAATTTTTTGCGATTACGGCATCAGCCAAATAGGGACGACTTCCTGAAAATGTCATCAATCCCATAAATTCTTTTTCAGCATCTACTCGATTGAAAATTACTTCAGCAGCCGTCTGCCCATGAATAGCGTAATGAATTTTGTTTTGAACTTTTTGGAAAAACTCAACAGAAATGTTGGCTCGCGGGTCGTAATCAATACTTGTTGCATAAATATCAAGTATTTGTCGATAAAAAACTTTTTCAGAAGCGCGAATGTCGCGTATACGTTGCAAAAGTTCTTTCCAATAACCACCACCACCAAGTTTTTTTAGCCTTTCATCGTCCATTGTAAAACCTTTTCGAATATATTCGTTCAGTCGTTTGGTTGCCCACTGGCGAAACTGTGTTCCTCTTAACGACTTAACACGATAACCAACCGAAATAATTACGTCAAGATTGTATATATTAGTAGGTTTGGTAGAAAAATCGGAATTTCCGATTTTTCTTATACTATCAGTTTCTTGTAATTCTTTTTCAGCAAAAATGTTAAGTATATGTTCATTAATGGTAGACCGCGACTTTTCAAATAGTTTTGCCATTGCATCTATTGTAAGCCAAACCGTTTCATTTTCCAACCGTACTTCGACTGATATTTTTTCGTCTTCAGTTTTGAAAATAATTATGTTATCGTTTTTGTTGTTCATATTTTACTAAGAATATTTATTATAACGCTATTATTTTTTAATTATTTTAAGACATTATAGTTTCTGCGGGCTACACCACCGCTTGCGCTAAACCGCCTCGTTAGCAGCAGTGTATTTTGTATCATTCTTGCGATTTTAGTTCGTTTAACAACAATTTATATATTTCAGTCCAATCTTTGTCGTAAAATTGGCTTGAAACATCTGAAAGTTGTAAAAATGTGTCAGATGAGAAAAATTGCCGTGATAAAGTTTCATTTTAGTCCTCCATTTTGATAACAAATAGTATAAATACTTCTTACTGCCCAAAAAGTGCTGTCGGTATGTAATGCCCACCAATGCTCTTCAAGAAAATCCCAACCGCCGTATTTTTTCAGATATAAATAAGCGTCAGGAACCTTCATTTTGTAAGCGTCTGCAAAAGCCGGAACAATGAAAGTCATAAAACTTATTTTGTCACTTGTCGATTTACTTATTATCTTATTTTCCATTTAGTTATTCTATTTATTATGCATTATTTACGTACAACGCACAAAGTAAATATTTATTTTTCAATAAATCACAATTTTTTAAATAACTTTTTCGACGATAAGCAGTAGAAATAATGGCATACAACTTCTTATCTCAAATAGAATTTCTATTTTTCTTATTGATTCAATATATCATTCACAAACTCTACCCATTTGTGTTGCGGAATGCTTTCATCCAAGTAACAATCTGGTTCTAATCCAATATCATCAATAGCCATATCGGGGATACGCATGCTTAGGGACACACAATACCAAAGATAAAATTCTTTGCACGGCGATTCGACATATGCCTTGTTCGATACATCCAAGGCTCCCCATGTAGTTGTACCAAATAGTTTCACTTTTTGGCTCTGTTTAGCCTCAAGAATAAATTGTTCGGTAGCACTTGCACATCCTCTGTTGATAATAATTCCAACATTCATAGGATATTTGTAGATGGTTTTACGGCGATAAATGGTATTTCTTTGCAAGTTGACAAATTCTCCCAAATTTTTTTGTAGTTTGTTGTAACGGTACTTATATATTTTTCTAACTATAAAAATATTTTCTTTTGAAGTTGCTAACTCTAAAAATCGTTGATTATTCAATTCTGTTGATAAAAATTTAACGCCCACAGATTTTATCGGGTTGGTGTAAATAAATGGCAACAATTTATAATAACTGATGTCAGCACCTCCGCCGTTATCTCGTACGTCGATTATTAAATTTTGTGTGTTCAGAATTTTTTGCTTGTTTGAAGCAATCACATTATCAATTTCTTTTTTATAACTGAATTGAAAAGAAGGAATTCGTAAATAAAGTGTGGTTTCGTTCAACTCTTCCAAATACGGATTTGGTGAGTTTATGGATTTGAAATAACTTTCCATAAAGGGTTCTTCGTAGAAAACAGGCATTAAGCGTTTCAAAGTCTGCTGACCGATTTGCATATAATTATTGCCTATAAGTTCAGGCTCTGCGCTTTCTTTAGGTGAATAGTCACGCATAAAATAGGTTGATTTTAGATTGTCGCCATCCTGTTCTATTTTCAGTTTAACCAATCCCGGTTCACGCCAACCGTCAACGTCTGCTTCAATGATAAATCCGATGTAATTTGCCTCCTCTTTTTTAATTCCAATTTTATATGACTGGTTTTCCCAAATACCTTCAAAGTCAACCTCTTTTTTCGTATCGATGTATTCTTCGAATTGGGAAATATTCCCATTCCATCTTGCGGGTGTACTGATACTTTTCGAAGCGGTTGGAGTATCATTCATTAAAAGTTCAATTCCGATGTGTCCCGAACGGAAGAATTTCAGCCACTCGTACAAAAGTTCTGTACATTCCTCCAATGTATTTGCCGCTTTTACTTTGTCCAACATCAATTGATTGTGGATGTCGTAGGCTGCTTGCCCTTTTTTGTCAATGATATACTGAAAACCCGCATCGTTTTCTTCAAATGTTTTTTTGACCCACTCGAAATTACTTTCACAGGTACAGTTTTGTCCGTTGGCTGAAAATGCAAGTGCAACAGCCACTGTAATTAATACTAAATTCTTTAAACTCATTTTAACTTTTTTTAATTGTTACTAATTATTTTTCAACTTTTTACTTCATTGTCCACTGCACTCTCGCCTGCTTGCACACAAAGTTTCTGCGGCTTTACTTGCAGCGGTGGCTAAAAATAGGTAGCGGGGGCACAAGATACAAAATTTAAACAAAACTGTCTGCGGAGCTACACCACCGCTTGCGCTAAACCGCTTCCTTGTGTTGCAGGCTATATGAACACCTAAGAATGTTTTTTGTGAAAATCTATCAACTATTTTTAACTATTTCAGTAAAATCTGACCAATTTTCTACTTTGAAACTCCGTATGTCTCGAACTGACTTTTTAAACCAATCTATTTTTGAAAGTGCCAAAATTGCCTTGTACAAAGTCCCCAAATCGTCACTTTCTGTCATGTATGTACTACCTTGTATCCACTCAAAATCATATTTTTTTAAAATAGTTTTGATTTCAAAATATGCACGATTGTATGGTATTCCAAAAAATGATTTAAGGTCAGCAATAACCATATCAAAACTTATTGCAAACATAATTTTTTATCATTTACGTTTGTTTTAAATAATTCCTTTCGACCGAAAAAAATGTTTCGGTCTTTTGTTTCGGCTGAAATTACAATTCCGTTGTATTTATTATTTTCAACTTCAACGACTACACCGTCCGACCAATTTGTCAGCCCAGTTAAGTCAGGTGAAATCAAAACTTGATCGCCTGTTTCAAATGTTCTTAATTTCATTTCATTTATTATTTACAATGAGGGCGCAAAATTACACTTTTTTTCGATAAAATTCACTTTTCTCTCAATTTTATTTACTCTTTATTTCAAGTACACACTTCGGTAGTGTTTGCCGCTAACATCCCGGGGCTTCCACTACCATTTATGCGGGCAACAAACGTGATTTTCAGATATGCCCAAAAAATCAACAATATATGGGTCTTTTATCACATCGGCAGGATTGTATTTTGTAATTGTAGTATCAATGGATGCTTGAAAATCTGGCGTTTTATTAGACAGAGTACGTTCGTAAACGCACCTTTCAATTTGTTTTCTCAACTGTCTGACAGATAATTTGTTTTCTTGCGTTTGAGTAAGATAAAAATCTCTTTTGTGCTTATTATCCATTGTAATAAGTTCACAAATGTGCGACCAGGAAAGGTGTCCAGACAGTGTCTGGACATTTGGAAACTCAATGTATAGTTTTCTCATATTGAAAAGATTGGAACGAGAAAAACCATTACCAAGACTTTCAGTAAGTTGCTTTGAAAGTTGCAGGATAATTTGTCGTGAGGTTTGATTGTCTATATTATTTATCCGTTCTTTTTCAACAATTTCCTTTCCTATTGCCCAATAAGTTACAATAAGTTCATTGTTGATAGATTAAACTACGCGCTTACGAGCATTAAAAATAATTTTGCTGATACTGTCAAGCAATTCAGGTACAAGAACGATATTTGAACTTTCAAACATTTTCATTAAATTTAATTTGCAAAAGTATATGAAATTTTTTAAATTCCAAGCGAGTACAATGAAAAAATATTTTTTTTCAGAGGAAAGATACGAAAAAATTAAAAACCAAAAAAATAAAATGTTTTTTTTTGAAAAAATTACCACAAATTTCTGCTACTAAGGTTGTTTTGTAGAAAAATAAGGTGTTTCAGAAACTCATTACTTGATACTCAAATCTCATTACTCACTACTAATTCCTTTGTGTTCTTTGTGTATTTCAATAAATTCAATAACCTAAACCTTTGTGTTCTTTGTGGTTAGATTTTTATTTTAACGCAAAGTCGCAAAGTTGAGGACGCAAGGAGGGCAAAGGATTGTTAGCCACGAAGTCGAAGAAGGGTTTCTATGCTTGCAGGTCGTGTCTGCAATGATGTGATTAAGAAGATATGTTGGTGGTTCGCACACCGTTTTAATTTAATTTGCCATACCTAATAAGGTATTCTTCAATTTGATGTTGTAGAGCTGCATTATTGCTTTGTAGTGCTGCATTATTGCTTTGTAGTGCTGCATTATTGCTTTGTAGTGCAGTAATGGTATTCCATGCATTGTCTCTTTCGGCACTAACTGCAGCAATGATATTGTCTTTGTTTACAATGGCTTGTTTCCAAAACGCCATATTCATTGCTGCAAATTCTTGCTCTTCCATAACTCTTCTAGTATATGAGTCGGATGCCATTTGTTCTAATTTGTTTATCATTTTTTTTAATATTTTATCTGTTTTTGAAATAGTATATATGTATTCTTTTAAGTGTTTCTTTACAACAAAATAGTTTTGTTCGAACAAACTTAATAATTTCATCAACCTACTGCATTCGCTCCAATTTGCGTATATTTCAGGATTAATACGTGGAACCTGCACATAATAAGCCTCGTGCGCAAGCTCTTTTACAATTGGATGTTTTGTATTCACCTCGCAACCGCTCACTACGTCATTGCCTTTGAAAACAAATTTTGATATTATATAAGGAAGGTCATCTATTTCGAAACCTAACATATAGATTGCAATGATAGAACGAATATCTACTATCTTTTCTTCAATTGTAACTTTATCGTTCTTTACTATTATTTTTTCTTCCTTGATGATATTTTCGTGTGCCGAATATTGTTTGGCAAGGTAGGAACGAAAACGAAATACGTCAATTGGGTTTAAAGACTGCTGTATCTCTATCAATACCTTTTTTTCATCGCCCTCTTTTGTGCGAATGGAGGCAATAAAATCTAAACGGATTACTTTCAATTCTTTGGTTTTATTTTCTGGCTTTGTCTCTGTTTCTGTATCAGTCTGTATGTAGTAAGTATATTCTTGCTGGGCAAATTCAATTTCTACTATCTCTTCGTCAATAATAGTTTCTACGAAATAACGAGCAATCTCTTTATCTTCCATCAATGACTTAAATACAACGTCATACATTGGATTTGCAATTATTATGTCGGTCTGTTTTGTCATTATTTCAGTAAAAAATTTTTGTATTTATCTATCTTAAAATGTGCTTGTTAGCACTAAAAAATATGTCAACTTTTGTTGGCAAATGAAATGCAAAGATGCAAAAAAATTTGAAAACCAAAAAATAAAAATGTTTTTTTTGAAAAAGATTGCCACTAATTACACAAATTAACACGAATTATTTTATTTTCGTAAGTTCAGAAATCCTGACTTGGTCATATCTATTTCCTTAAATTACAAAGAATTACGAAAAAGATACCGCAAAATTAAAATGTCGCATTTTTGGGATATACCCCGAATTGCGCTTACGCTTATTCAGGGTTATCTACGTTGCACTCGTACCGAGTGCTGCTGTGTGGGATGTAAGGAATAGGTGGGGTTTGGACTTATGGGATTCGGGGATTTTTTGCGAATTTAGTAGGGACAAGACATGCCTTTTCACTACGAACTCATTACTTGGTACTCAAATCTCATTACTTGATACTCAAATCTCATTACTTGATACTCAAATCTCATTACTTGATACTCATTACTTGATACTTAAATCTCATTACTCACTACTACACTCCTTTCAAATTATTAAACAAATTTATTTGCAGTCTCGGGGAAAATCGCCATCCATTTTTAACAGCTATTTTCACGGCAATAAGTTGCGTCTGCTCCATCTCTTTGATATTTGCGCCCAAAGGCATTATCATAATATCCGAATCTGAATAATTGGTCAATTGTAGTAGAATATCTTTTATTTCGTTTTCGTCATTGATGTTGGCTACTACAAACTTAAATTGAATATCTTTGCCATATTTTTTTGCCGAATCAATAAAAGATTGCAAAACGTCAATATTTATTCTTGTTTTATTGTATTTTCCAAAATTTGCGATATTTGTTTCTGATTCCTCATTCAGTGGAATTGAATTTTTTAATTTCGGTGAAATGCTACAAAGGTCGATATATTTAAAAATTTTTTCGTTAAATATTGTTCCGTTAGTTTCTAATGTCAAATGTGCGTTTGTTTTAGATTTCAAATCTGCTGCCAATTTTTCGATTGTTTCTTTTTGTAATAAAGGCTCTCCGCCAGTGATAACGATATGTTTTAATGATCCAAGGTTTTGATTAATAGTTTTAACGGCTTTTTCTACGCTCATTTCTCTGTTTTTTTTATTATTAGGAAGGTGGCATGTGTCGCATTTTGATAGGTTTCCTTCGGGCAGTTTCCAAATACAATTAAGATTACATCCCGATAATCGGATAAAAAGTGAAGGCGTTCCAGCAAGTTTGCCTTCGCCTTGTATCGTTCCTGCAAAGGAAAAACCTGTTAAAGGCATTTTTGTTACAAAGTTGCCATCAAAATTTTTTGTGATAGGAAAAATTCCATCGTCGGATAAGAGGAGCTTCTTCATCTATAGTTTAGATATTAGAGTTTAGCCTGCATTATTCATAAAGCAAATATTTTATATTTTTTAATGGTGTCTGTATGGGCAACCCTTGCGGTTGCCTAAATTTCTATGAATAATATAGTTTAGATACGCTTATTCTTTAATGTTTGTTGATAAAAAATTTCACTAAATAAAAAAAACTGAAATCATTCTTGATTTCAGTTTAAAATTATTCTGTCAAACAAATTTTTATTGTTTGTCAGTTTTTTTCTTCTCTACTGCTTTTTTTTTGTCGACAGCTTTTTTCTCTACTTTTTTGTCGCCATGGTTTTTGTCGCAGCATTTATCTTCGGCTTTTTTGTCGCAGCCTTCAGCTTTTTTGGGGCATCCATCTGCTTTCTGAAGGGTTGCGTCATCTGCTTTAATATCAGATTTTTCAACCGCTCTTTTCTCGACCTTTTGAGGTTCTTGAGGCGTTAAGTTTGCTGAAACAGGTGCTATAACCGCAAATGTAAATACAAACAAAACTGCCAACGCTAACATTTTTTTCATTATTTACTGTTTTTATGTTATTACTAAAATGAAAATTACTGCAAAAATAGAGCCAAAATTTCTAATTACCAAAAAAAAGTGTAATTTTTTTTAAAATATTTTTGTCAAACATTTCTATCTATTTGTAAATCAGGCTCTTATTTTATTATTCAAAATCGCATCTGTCTGAAATTATTTTTAAATCTTTAATTGCATTAGGAATACCTTTGCTTTTGTGCAATAGCTCCCGCAGTTCATTACAACAATTATGAATTGTTTCGGCGCTACTGTCCATTGATAATTTCAGTTTCAAACGTGAAATCATCACTTTTAAAGCAAAAAAATTCCAATTCACGTCATTACAATCAGTAATAAGGCGATACAAAGTCTTATCAGATATTTCTTGAATATTTTTCACTATCTCAATTTAAAATATTACCAATTGAAACATAAACAGTTGCGTTACTCATTGGAAAGTATGCCAATTCTCCGTAAGTGAAGGGTCCGTTCATTTTTGTCAGGAATTTTTCAAAAATGTCAGGATTTGCAAAATAGTTAACGCATGTAAGCGAGAATACAATTTCGCCATGAATTTTTTTGGTCAAAATTTCGTGGTCAAAATTTTCCATGTTTGCCAAACCATAATTGATTCCTTTATAAACAGAACTAGTAAATGAAACAAATTTTTTGGCATCTTTTTCAGTTTCAGACATTATTCCTACGTTCATAAAAATTCCGCCGTGATTTCCGGCAAGACATTTACGCGAGAGGATAGAGGCATCATGAGTACGATCAATTTTGTTGTCAATTAGATACTGCCTGAAATTTTGTTTTATTCCATTAATAAAGGCATATTCAACTTGCTGTTTGTTTTCATCAAAAGTTATAATATCGCCATCTTCGTCTGGTTTATAAGGGCTAAATGCGTGTATTTCAGCAAATTTATCGGGTGCTAACCCAATGTGCATCACTACGCCTTCATTAGTATATGAAGTAGCATTTTGTCCACAAAAAACAATAGATTCGTCGTTCTTTTCGTATTCGGAATAAATTGAAGCAACAACTCCCCACCCGCAAACAGCACGACAACTAAAATTGGAATAATTTGAACACTTGTCTGTGTATTCATTAATCACAGGGCTGAATGGAGCAACAATAAGTACTGAAAACCCGTTATCAAATGCATCGTCATAAATATTTGCAATATTAGATTCGTCATAAATCATCAATTTGGTTTCGACTGCAAAATCAGAAATGTTGTGAACAAATATTCGTGTTCTCTCTAAAATAGGTTTTTTTCCGGATTCAATAAAGCGGCTCGTTGAACCACCAATCCATTTTCCTTTCTTTAATTGCGACAATAATTTTGCATCTCCCGCGAGTAGCAACGTGTCGCCTTTTTCAATCATTGCATTTACCTCTGCAACGCTAAATAAGCCTTGTATCATATCTTTAAATTTTTTGCAAAAGTACAACATTTTTTTTAAAAAAAAATATTTTTTTTATTTTTGATAAAAAATATGTTGTAAATTGCCTTAAAATCAAATATTTAGTCATATAAAAATTTTTATAAAACAAATTTATAATATTTTAACCTGCATTATTCATAATTCATAAAATCTATTAATAATCTCGCTGCATACGAGGTATATCTGTGTATCGTTGTGTGTGCGACCCTTGCGGTCGCACAATTACCATCCCGTATAAAATTGTAGGGGCGAGGCTTGCCCTCGCCTGTTTTATTCTACACAATCCTCTTCGTTGTATTTTATTTTAGGAAACCGCAAGGGTTGCCCCTTCAATGTCTTTCTCCATATCATTCGTGCAACCGCAAGGGTTGCCCATACAGATGTCGTAAAACGAAACAACATATTTCCCTTATGAATAATGCAGGTTAAGCGAACAAACAATCGAGGTAATAAAATGTGAGTAACACAGTCACACAAAATTATTGAGCTTGCATTATTCATAATAAATGAAAATATCTTTTAACCACAAATGAATACAAAGGAACACAAAGGATAACTGAAAACTGAAAACTTTTAACGTTCTTTGCGTTCTCAACTTTGCTTCATTACGTTAAAAAACTATTATGAATAATGTAGTTTAAAACAATGGAAAATAATAGATTAAAATTACCTGTTGGTATTCAACGTTTTGAGAAAATCCGCAAAGATGGCTGTTTGTAATAGAAGAAAACTATGCAAAAGCATATCCTAATGCACTTTGGTTAGGCTTGGCTATTGAGGATGAAAAAAGGGAAATAACGGAGTATAAGTCTAATATAAAATAAATTTGAAAAAATTATCTTTTTTTTTATTTTTTTTTACATTCTTAAAAACATTTAAACAATATTTTTTAATATAAAGCGTTTTTGGGTTTAGTTAAAAATTTATTTTTTTGAGGAAAATATTCTCATATAGTATATCAGCTTTGTTGTTGATGGGTCTGTTTGTGATTGCAGGTGCAAATGATTTTATGTCTGCAATTTACAAAGATTATGATTACGATTTCGCTAATGATACCATTGGCGAGTTGGAAAGTGTTATCGAACTTTCAGATATCATAACTCCACTTCCCATTCATGATGTTCCGGGTAGTAACGAAGGTAAAAAGATTTACCGAATCAGTCCTCCTGATAATCAGCACTATGTAGCCATGTATGATTACGAAACGGGTTTAGTTACGATTTACCAAAAAGTCGGGAATATCACTGTTAGTATGCCTTACACAATGACTTTGGAACAATACAAAAATATGGAACGGCAGCGCTCCATGCAAAATTATTGGGATCAGTCGAGTAGTAATCCAGAAGGTGAAACTGGGCCTGGCACTTGGCGCGTAGGTGGCGAAGTTTTTGAAACAATTTTCGGCAGCAACGTCATAAATGTTCAATCACAAGGGATGGCGGAAGTGCAATTGGGTATTAAAAACACAAAAATTGAAAATCCTACACTCCAAGAGAGGCAACGAAATATTACAACTTTTGATTTCCAACAAAAAATGCAGGTTAATGTGCGCGGTTCTGTTGGTGAAAGATTAAAACTTGGAATTAGTTACAACACTGAATCTACCTTTGATTTTGATAATCAAATAAGTATCGAATTTGTTGGACAAGAGGATGATATACTCAAAAAAATAGAAGCAGGAAATGTTACACTTCCTTTGCCAGGAACGCTAATACAGGGTAGTCAAAGTTTGTTCGGAATAAAGACTGAATTACAGTTCGGAAAATTGACCGTAACATCAATTTTATCACAACAAAAAGGACAATCCTCAACTCTCAATATTCAGGGAGGCGCACAAACACACGAATTTGATGTTTCCATTGAAGATTATGACCGCAACAGGCACTTTTTTCTTGCGCATTCATTTAGAGACCATTATAATAATGCAATGCGTACTTTGCCCGTCATTACATCGCCATTTAATATTACCAAAATAGAAGTTTGGGTTACAAATCGTAGCGGAAATTTCAATACTGCCCGAAATATAGTTGCTTTTACCGACTTAGCAGAAGGAGTTGGGCGTAACAACAGCGTCGCTCATATTAGCAAGCCTACACTTTGGAATCCCGCACAGGTTGTGGGTCCATCAAATGAAGCAAATTCGCTGTTTCAAAGAATGACTACAACTTATGGTGCAATTCGCGATATCAGTCAGATAACTCAAACAATATCAGGCATTTTACAAACTGCAAGCGACTACGAAAAAATTGAAAATGCAAGAATGTTAACGCAAACTGATTATACTTTGAATACCAAACTTGGTTATATTTCTTTGAATACTTCATTAAATGCTGATGAAGTTCTTGCGGTCGCTTACGAATATACATACAACGGCGAAACATTTAAAGTAGGTGAATTTACAAATACAGGTCCCGAAGCACCTAATACTCTTATACTCAAACTTTTGAAAGGCACAGTCCTTACTCCCGATGTAAAAACTTGGAATTTGATGATGAAAAACATCTATGCCATTGGCGCTTACCAACTTAGTTCGGATGATTTTATTTTTAACGTCAGTTATATGAACGATTCAACGGGTAGTTATATCAATTATTTCCCCGAAGGAACAAAACCTGATGATCACTTCGATGGAGTTAAAGGGCGGCTTTTTATAGATTTATTGGGTTTAGATAAATTGGACAAACGTTTGGAACCATTTCCTGATGGGCAGTTCGACTTTGTTCCCGGTTATACGATAAATACAAATCAAGGTCGTATCATTTTTCCTGTATTAGAGCCTTTTGGACAAGATATGCAGGATGTTTTGAATAGAGACCCAATTTTCAGAAATGATACTACCCTGAGGAATAAATTTATTTTTAAAGAACTTTATGCATCAACGTTAACTAATGCCGCACAGTATGCCGAGCAGAACAAATACAGGTTAACAGGAACATATAAATCGTCTGTAAGTTCGGAGATTTCACTAAATGCATTTAATTTGCCCCCCGGTTCTGTGGTCGTTACTGCGGGTGGTATAAGGCTAACCGAAAATGTTGATTATATAGTAGATTATTCTGCGGGAAGAATTTCGATTATTAATGCGGGGCTTTTGCAGTCGGGAACTCCAATTCAGGTTTCTTTGGAAAGTCAGTCCTTATTTAGTATGATGACCAAGACAATGATGGGAACGCATTTAGATTATCGTTTTACAGATAATTTTAATGTTGGAGCAACAATAATGCACTTGCGCGAACGACCTCTTACTCAAAAAGTTACTTATGGTGATGAACCTATTGCAAATACAATTTGGGGATTAAATTCTTCTTATACTACTGAGGTACAGGGTTTAACCTATTTAATTGATAAAATTCCACTTGTCCAAACCAAAACGCCTTCATCTATTTCCATTGATGGTGAGTTTGCGCACTTAATACCGGGTCACCCTAAGGTTATTCAAAAAGAGGGAACGGCTTATATTGATGATTTTGAGGGAACAAAAATTTCTTTTGATTTACGTCATTGGCTTTCGTGGAAACTATCGAGTGTTCCGCAAGATCCTGTTCTATTTGGGCATACGGCAAGTTTGACCAATGACCTGCGAATAGGTTATGACCGCGCAAAATTGGCGTGGTATAGCATTGACCCTCTATTTGTTAGAAAAAGCAATCTTAAACCGAGTCATCTTGCCTCAGACCTTGACCAACAATCCAATAATTATGTTCGTGAAGTTCATCAAAGTGATCTATTTCCTGAGCGAGATACTCCAACGGGTGAGCCAACAAATATGACTACTTTAAACCTCGCTTATTATCCCGATGAAAGAGGACCATACAATTTTGACCCTAATAATATTGACAGAGATGGTAAATTATTAAATCCTGCAAGTCGTTTCGGCGGTATTATGCGGCGTATTGAGCAAGGTCAGAACGATTTTGAACTTGCAAATATCAATCAAATAGAGTTTTGGCTTTTAGACCCATTTATTTATCATGATTATGACCTTATAGACCAAACTGTCTATAATAGACGCTCGCACTCAGGTGGAGATTTATATATTAATTTAGGAGATATATCGGAAGATATATTACGAGATTCGCGTAAATTTTTCGAGCAGGGACTTCCGGGTCCAGGCGATCCTGTTGATGTTGATACAACTGCTTGGGGTTATGTACCCAAAAAACAGAGCCTTGTGAACGCCTTCGACACAAATCCTGAAACTATCCTTGCGCAAGACGTTGGTTTCAATGGAATGAATTCAGAAAAAGAGAGAACTTTTTATTCTGCATTTATGTCGACAATGGAACAAATGCGGGCATCTGGGCTACTTTCAGAAGATGCTTATTCAAAAATTTGGAACGACCCCGCATCAGATGATTTTCATTATTTTCGCGGTACAGACTACGACAACGAGCAAAGAAATATTTTAGACAGGTATAAAGATTTCAATAATCCAGAGGGAAATTCGCGTCCATCACAATTTTCACCCGAATCATATCCTACCGCAGCCACAAATACGCCTGATGCAGAAGATATTAACAACGACAACACTCTCAACGAAACTGAAAGTTATTATCAATTTAAAATTCGTTTAAGTCCCAACGAAATGAACCTTGATAACAAATATATTACTCATATTCAAGAAGCTCCGAATAAAAACAGACAAGATGAAATCGTAAGATGGTATAAATTTTCCATTCCATTAAATGCTCCTGACACAATAATTGGGGGCAAACCGGATTTACGTTCTGTACGTTTTATGCGAATGTTTTTACATGGCTTTGAGGAGCCTGTAATTCTCCGTTTTGCGACAATGGAATTAGTTAGAGCCGAATGGAGAGAATATGAACCCGAAACAGATGATATTAACCTGCATTGGAGAACTACTCCATTCCAAATTTCTGCCGTAAATATTGAGGAACATTCAAGGCGGACACCCGTAAATTATGTGTTGCCACCGGGAGTTACACGTGTTATTGACCCATCGTCGCCGTCTGTTAATCAGTTAAACGAACAAGCATTATCATTAAAGGTTAATAATTTGAAGGCAGGAGATGCCAAAGCAGTTTATAAATCAACCAATTATGATATGCGTCCATATAGGAGGTTGAAAATGGATGTTCATGCGGAAGCATTAGAAGGTATTGAACTAAAAGATGACGAAGTTGTTGCTTTTATTAGGCTCGGAACTGATTTTAGAAATAATTACTACGAATATTCTGTTCCGCTGAAAGTAACTCCACCGGGTAGTTATTCCAAAGAAAATACAGCCGCAAGATATGCTGTTTGGCCCCTTGAAAACTTTTTTGATATACCGTTAGAACTATTTCAGGATATCAAATTGAAACGAAATGATGCCAAACGTCACGAAGGTTCTACGGTATCAAATATGACTCGCTTCGAGTGGTATGACCCCGACCGCCCAAATAACCGAGTTACCATCAAAGGAAATCCAAATTTAGGTAACGTAAAAGTGATTATGATAGGAATTAGGAATAATACGGGTACGGAAAAATTTGCTGAAGTATGGGTAAATGAACTTCGTTTGTCGGATTTTGATGAAAGTGGCGGCTGGGCAGCAAGCGCACGTACATCTGTTAAACTTGCAGATTTAGGAAATGTTTCCGTGGCAGGAACGGTCAGTACCATTGGCTTTGGTAGTATAAATCAGAGTGTTACAGAACGTAGTCAAGCAGATTTTTACCAATATGACATCGCATCTAATTTAGAATTAGGAAAATTCTTAGGTCCCGAAAACCGCCTGTCTGTACCGTTATATGTTGGTTTCAGCGAAGCAGTTACAACTCCTAAATATTCTCCGTTAGAACCCGACATCGAACTTAAAACCATATTAGAAAATACTGAAAATAAGAATGATAGAGATAGCATCAAACTTATTTCTCAAGATGTTGTCAAACGAAAAAGTTATAATTTTACAAATGTAAGGTTATTGCCTAAAAGTATGGATATGCGCTTTTATGATGTTTCTAACCTTAGCGCAACATATTCGTACAACGAAATGACTCAAACTAATGCAAATACCGAATATCTTATTGACAAAAGTTATCGCGGCATCTTAGGTTATAATTTTATGAACCGACCTAAAACATTTGAACCATTTAAAGGTATAACACACAAACATTTAACTATCATCAAAGATTTTAATATTATTCCTGCGCCTACTCAAGTTGGCTATCGATGGGAGATGATCCGAAATTACCGCGAAGTACAACTTCGAAATATCAATGATCCTGATTTTCAGTTGCCTGTGGCTGTTAGTAAAGATTTTTATTGGAATCGTTATTTCGATTTAGGATATAATCTGACCAAAGCATTGAAAATCAATTTTAATAATGCAACAAATTCTGTTATTGACGAGCCCGAAGGAATAGTAAACAAACGCCTTTACGCCGATGAGTACGAACTTTGGAAAGATTCTGTTATGCAAAATATTATGAAATTTGGTCGAATGGCAACATATCAGCATACATTAACAATTTCATACGTGGTTCCTATCAATAAACTCCCATATTTAGATTGGGTAACGGCAAATGCCGCTTATAGTGCAGGATACATGTGGCAAAAAGCACCTGTTGTGCATCCTTATGAAGATGAAAACGGAAACTTAGTAATTTATGAGTGGGGAAATACCATTCAAAACAACAATATGATGCAAGGAACGGGCAATTTGAACTTTGCAACAATTTACAATAAGTCGGAATATCTAAAAAACATAAATCGACCTGCGTCTCAAGCACAACGAAAAACCGCCGAAACTATGCGTTATTCCCAAAATAATGTAAATATGAAACAAGATACTGTTTTTGTAGTTACACACAATTTGGGTACAACTACCATTCAGTTGCAGGTCTTTAATCAGTCGGGGCAACCAGTTACAGGAAAACAGAATGTTGTTGACGGAAATAAGGTAGAATTTACACCATCAACAACTGTGAACAACGCAAGAATCAGGGTAACAGGAACAAAACCCATTCCTCCCGAGCCGGCGCACAAAGTTATTTTAGAATTTGGCGCACGATTGCTGACAAGCCTCAAAACCATAAATATAAGTTATTCGCAAAACAATGGTACGGTACTGCCCGGATATATGCCAAAAGCGAAATTCATTGGTACACAGGATAATATGAATGCTCCGGGTGTTCCTTTTATCTTTGGATGGCAAAATCGCGACTTTGCAATGAAAGCCATTGATAATGAATGGGTAACGACTGATAATTCTTTAAATACTCCATATACAATGATGCGCGCAGATAATTTCCAAATCAGAGCTTCTTTGGAACCACTGCGGGGCTTAAAAATTGAACTTACCGGCGACCATCGATTCTCAAATAATATGTCTGAATATTATCTTTTTGACGACAACGGCGATTTCAGAGGCGTGTTCAATACAATGGAAGTAGGAAATCATTCGATGACGTTCAATATTTTCAATACTGCATTTAATCCTGTTAGCAAGCGAGGTACTTATGAATCAGAAACTTATGATGATTTTATCGAAAATAGGGACATTATTTCACAAAGATTAATTCAATTAAGACGTGACGGCGGAGGATATTTATCCGGAACTGACGGAGACGGCTACGGTCGCACTTCACAAGAGGTTATGATACCCGCATTCTTAGCGGCATATTCGGGCAAAAGAGCAGGCAAAATTTTCTTAGACCCAATGCCTGGTTATGGAAAAATTCAACCTAATTGGCGCGTTTCATACGACGGACTATCGAAAATTAAAGCATTACAAAAATATATCAGAACTTTTGACTTAACTCACGCATATCGCTCAATCTACACTGTTACCAATTATCAGACAAATTTAGATTGGGAAAAATCTACACGAAACGGATTTACTTTGGAAAAAGATGCATCCGGAAATTATCTCCCATTCTATGAAATAACGGGAGTAACATTAGCGGAGGATTTTTCACCTTTATTAGGCTTTAACATAGTGTGGGTCAATAGTTTAAGCACACGCGCCGAATACAAAACAGGACGTATGCTAAATTTAAGCCTCACAAATAATCAATTAATTGAAAACTATACGCAGGAATGGGTTATCGGCTTCGGATACCGTTTCGACCGTATGGATTTGATTCTCGGAACCCGCGAAGGAAAACGACCAATGTCATCTGACCTAAACCTTAGATTAGATTTTGGTATCAGAGATAACTTTTCTGTTATAAGACGGATAGAAGAAGAGGTAAATCAAATAACCGCAGGAACTAAAACTTTGACCATCAAATTTACCGCCGATTATATGTTAGCCGACAAAGTAAACGTTCAGCTTTACTACGACCGTCAAGGTAACCGACCTTACATTTCGACAGGCTATCCTGTAACTAATAATAGTTTTGGGGTCAGTTTCAGGCTGTCGCTGGCGAATTAAGTGGTTAGTGATTAGTGGTTAGCGGGTAGTGGGTAGTAGTTGTGGCTTTATAATATGAAATTTTTCGGTGTTTTTGCGTGCATTTTTTTTTACACAGATTACCTATGAGAAGACGCAGAGAGTCACCACAGAGTTTATCACTAACCACTGACCATTGATCAGTAATCATAAACAACTGACCACTAACCACTATCCTCGCCTTTTTCACCACAGAGTTTATCACTAACCACTGACCACTAATCAGTAATCATAAACAACTGACCACTAACCACTATCCTCGCCTTTTTATCTGTTTCCATCAGGTCATCAAAATTTGGTTTGGCAATAAAATCTACTTGTTCGATAGTTTTTTCAATAATTGAGGGAATGTCAGTAAATTTTATTTTGTTCATTAAAAAAGCATTGACAGCAACTTCATTAGCAGCATTTAAAATACAAGGAGTATTCCCACCTGATTTCATTGCTTCAAAAGCAAGTTTTAAGTTGCGAAAAACAGAGACATCAATGGACTCAAATGATAAAAAAGAATAATCTTTATAGTTGAAACGTGGAAAATTATTTTTCAACCTTTTGGGATATCCCAGCGCGTATTGGATTGGTAGCCGCATATCAGGGAGTCCTAATTGCGCTTTAATAGAACCATCCGAAAACTGTACCATCGAATGAATTATCGATTGAGGATGCACAACGACCTCAATTTGTGATGGATGTAAATTAAAAAGCCATTTTGCTTCGATGGCTTCTAATCCTTTGTTCATAAGAGATGCCGAATCTATGGTTACTTTATTACCCATATTTTTCCAAATAGGATGTTCTAATGCTTGCTGCAGAGTAATAGTTTCCAAAAATTTAACACTTTTTCCTTTAAAAGGACCTCCCGATGCTGTTAAAATAATTTTTTCAATTTGGTTGTGCAATTCTCCTTGTAAACATTGAAAAATCGCAGAATGTTCAGAATCTACAGGAATTATTGGGGTTTTGTTTTTCAATGAGAGTTCAGTCATCAAGTCACCTGCAACAACTAACGCTTCCTTATTAGCTAATGCGATTGGAATGCCGTTTTGCAGAGCCTGCATTGCTGGTTTTAGTCCCGAAAATCCAACGAGTGCCGACAAAACCATATCTATATTTGACATCGATGCAACTTCTTCAATTGCGGATGCACCGGCAAAAACCTTGATTGGAAAATTGGAAAGGGCATCTTTAACATTTTTATATTTCTCTTTGTTTGCAATAACTACAACATTGGGTTGATATGTAATCGCTTGTTTAATAAGAAGTTCGGCATTGTCGTTAGCGGTAAGTACTTCTACAGAAAAAAACTCTTGATTTTGGTCGACAACTTCTAATGCCTGTTTTCCAATTGAGCCCGTAGAGCCGAGTATTGCTATTCTTTTCATATTTAATAGTCGTTAGTCGTTAGTGTTTAGTCGTTAGTCGTTAGTATTTAGTATTCAGTATTTGGGTTTTAGTATTCAGTATTTATATTCAGTATTTTAGTATTCAGTATTTAGTATTCAGTTTTTACTCTCTACTCATTACTCACTTCCTCTACTCTTTACTCACTTCCTCTACTCTTTACTCACTTCCTCTACTCACTACTCACTAACCACTAATCACTAACCACTAACCACTAACCACTAACCACTAACCACTAACCACTAATCACTATTTTTAGAAATTAATATAATCTTGTGGATTTAAGGGTGTTCCATCATGCCAAAGTTCAAAATGTAGGTGCGGACCTGTAGTTAGTTCGCCTGAGTTTCCGACTTTTGCAATTGGGTCACCTGCTTTAACGGTTTCGCCAACTTGTTTAAGAAGTCTTTCATTGTGTTTATAAATCGAAAGAAGGTTGTCATTGTGTTGAATTTGAATAACATATCCGGTTTCTACTGTCCACCCCGAAAAAGTAACAACACCGTCCAAAATAGCGGATACTCTTTCGCCGGATGTTGCTAAAATATCAACTCCATAGTGCCCTTGAAAAGTCCCGAATGAATTTGAAATAATTCCTTTTAGAGGAGCAAAGAAAAAATCTGTTTCGAGTGTTTCTAAACTTTTTGGTGGAAAGAATGCAGAAAAATTGAATTTTTCTTCATTTTCGACTTGTTTTCTGAAAATAGAATCGTGTTCGGACCGCTCAAAAGTTATTTGTTGCGGTGGTGCTGAAGATACTTGTTCAATAATTGTGTCGTTCAAAGAAGGCACTTCGCCCCTCAAAACCATCTGAATATTGCTCATAAACATATCCCGCCGATTTATTATTGAGGCTAACGAATCAATTCTTTGCGCATTCCTAACTATCAAAAGTCTTTGGTTTGCATCAGGATATCCGGGTATAAATTCCCTTAAATCAGTAAAAGCAATCAAGTAAGTTACTAATATAACTATAATTAAGAAGAATGCACCACTAACAGTTAGCACATTAAGAAGCGACAATCTTACCGAAAAAGCCTCTTCGTAAGAACTTTCATTTATTATTACTAATCTAAATTTGTTCTTTAATCTTTTAAACGAGAACCTCTTTTTTGCATTGTTTGTATCCATAATTTTTTACAATAAAAAAAAGCAAAATTAATATTTTTTTTTCAAAAAAATGATAAAAAATATACAAAAAACAATTTTTTTTCGCTAAAGTTGATTTTATTAAAAAATAATAATTAATTTTGCGCGCTCAATTTAATAATACATTTACTAACATTTTTTTGAAAAATTATGAAGAAATTATTTTTTGTATTAGTTGTTTCGTTACTAGTTTGGGGGTGTGGCGGTGGTGCTGCTAAAAAAACAGAAGAGCCTGTCGTTGAAGAACCCGAAGTAGTTGAAGTTTCTGTTCTTGCCGTTGATGAAATCGTGGCTTCTGCTGAAAATTATTTAGACAAAGAAGTTACATTACAAGGGCTTTGTAAGCACGTTTGTAAACAAAGCGGAAAAAAATTGGTTCTTGAAGGAGCCAAAGATGTTGTGTTTGTGTTTACAGAACAAGATTTCGATTTAGACTTGGAAGGCAAAAAATTGCAAGTTACAGGCAAATTTTCTGCTTTTGAACCCGAAGAAGGTCACAAATGTGAAGCTGAAATCGAGGCTAAGTTTAAAATTGATTTAGTTGCTTTTGAAATCATTGCTGATGAAACCCCTGTAGCAGAAGAGGCTGAATAACAATTAATGCGTAGCTGAAAACCAACTTGTTTTGGTATGAAAAAAGTTATATCATGAGAAATTGTGGTATAACTTTTTAGTTTTGAATAACTTACGACATGGTAACAAAATCAAATGCCAAGTCAGGAATTTTGAAACTACATTTTTTATAAAGCAACTATTTTAAGTAGTTTAACGGCGTTTTAGGTCGCCATGTTGCAATATTTTGAAAAAAATTTAATAAAATAACTTTTTTTGCAGTTTTTTTTGCATAATGCTTGTGATTCGAAAATTTTATATAATTTTGCGCCAAATTTTTAAAAATAATTTATAGTAACTTTAATTGTAAAAAAATGAGAAATCTTTTTTGTGTTGCATTATTGGCAACAATGATTCTGGGAATTTTTTCCTGTGCAAAAGATGATCCTGCTGAGGGGATCAATATTGAGGAGACTTTTGCTTCAAGGGCTACCGTTGAGGGTACCGTCTATTTGAACATTAATGAGTCTCCCACGAATTTTATTGAGTTTGTTCCCGAGGGAACAATTCTTTCGTTTACAATACCTAATATTGCTTTTGGTATTGCAAATGCTACGGGCAATTATGTTGCCTACGCTACTGTTGGAAACAACGGTAGATATTCAGTTGAGTTACCCACAAGGAATGATGGCGGTGATATTAATGTTACCATTAATGGGAATCCTTTCACGCTTGATGTTACTAATGGGTCAAGAATTGAGACAAAATTATTTGAGCTTCCGCTTCCGCTCAATACTCAGTCTATTATTAGTGGTTTCACTTACCAGAAAAATCTTACTTATACGCAATCTGGCGATAATTTGATGGTTACAGAAACGTGGGAAAAAGGAAATTTCAGGGCGAGGTTTGTCTATAACAATCCTGCCGAAACTCCGATTCCTTCGGGAACCACTGTTAAAATTACTATTAAGGCTGACCAATTTGTTCCAAAAAGAGTAAATGATTATGTTTCAACGGCAACTATCGGAAGTGACGGTGTTTTAACTTTTAGTTTAGATGCGCCAACACCTCAAATGAGACCCGGAGGATTGGACGTAACGCTTCAATCTGCGGTTATTCTAAATGTTACCAACGGAGATCAGACAATTAAATACCTTTTTAATTTGAACAAAACTTATCAAATTTATGGAGGAGCAGATGTGGATAAAGGTACAATTTCTTACGCAATAGGTGATCCAGTTTAGACCTCAAAATTTACTAATAAATTAAACTAGTATTATATGAAAAAGATAATCGTGGTAAGTTTTTTGTGCGTTGTTGCGATTTTTTGCTCGCTATCTGCGCAAGAGATAACTGAAAATTTTACATCCATTGAAAAAGATAACTCCGTCATCGAACAAGATAATTCCGTAAATATCAACTCCTTTGTTAATAAACGAGGAATTGAATTGTTGCCCAAGGCCGGTGATTTTGCTTTGGGTATCGAGGCAGCGCCTTTTTTGGAATATTTAGGAAATATGTTTAATTTTTCTAATACAATTGACGCACCCGAATTTAAAGGAATTAACAATACTATCTATTTCAAATATTTTTTAGAAAATGATAGGGCTGCTCGTGCTAAGTTGCATGTAGATTTTACGCAACAAAAGAACAAACAGACTGTAACTGACCAAAATGCATTACTTGTTGATCCTACAAATATTTCTGCAACTACAATCGATACCTATATTCGTAATAATCAAGGCGTTACTTTGGATTTAGGGTATGAATTTCGTAGAGGACATGGTCGTGTTCAAGGGTTTTACGGACCTGAAATATCTGTTGGATATTTAGCATCAAAAGATTTGTTTGAATATGGAAATCCCATTACAAGTGCCAACCAAACTCCTATTAAACACGATTTTACTAATATTGCCGTAAAACAAGGCTATCGTGTGCTTGAAAATTGTAGAGGTACAGAATTTACGGCAGGAATTGGTGGTTTTATTGGCGTTGAGTATTTTTTTACACCTCAAATTTCCATCGGAGGTGAATTAGGGCTCCGTTTTACTTATTCTTTAAAAGGTCAAAATGAAATAACCACCGAAGGTTGGTTAGACAACGATATAAAAGAATATTCATACAGAGAAAGAATTAGTACTGACAATGCGTTCAATATTGGAGGTCAAACACTTACAAAGGGCTCTATTTTCTTGATGTTCTATTTTTGAAAATCGGAAATATAGTTTAGCAACCTAAGGAACGCATAACTCTATTGCCATTGTTTTCTGAAAATAAGGGTGATAGAGTTTTTTCTGTTCTGCTTTTGAAAAACATAAATGCGTAATTCTCCTTTAGTAAAGCGTCCTTTGGGTTCTTTGGAATTACTAATAGTGTTCAATTTTTTCCAAAAATCCTTCAACAGTGATGATTTCTAAATATGTAGTTCCGCCGCCGATACCGAAACTGCTACCGAGATAAGCTATTAAGTGGTCGTTTTGAAGGAGATTCTCACTTTTTAATTTTTCTATCGAATTATATAAAATTTGACTTTTAGAGCTTCCCGATTCTGTTAAGCGAGGTGAAACGCCGTAGGATAGCGCAAGTTCTCTACCTACTCGTTTGTTGTAACAAAGCGCAAAAACAGGAATCGCTCCTCGAAAGGCAGACAAATAGCGGGCTGTCCTGCCAGTCAAACTATCAGTCAAAACTGCTTTTATTGGGATGCCTTTGGTGGCTTTAACGGCAGCATCCGCTAAATAAGCCCTAACATCATTTTTTATTAGATCTATCGGAATATCATTTTGTATTTCTTTTGCCGATTCTACTTCACGGGCAATCCTTGTCATTGTTTCCACTGATTCAACAGGATAGTCCCCCGTTGCCGTTTCTCCACTAAGCATTATTGCATCGGTTCTGTAATATATTGCATTTGCTACATCTGTAACCTCGGCGCGAGTAGGACGAGGATGCTGTATCATCGTGTGTAACATCTGCGTAGCAACGATAACAGGTTTTTTTGACTCTACACATTTTCTTATCAACTGACGCTGAATAAGAGGAATTTTTTCTTGAGGAACCTCAATACCTAAATCTCCGCGAGCTATCATTATACCGTAAACATGCTCAAGAATCTCCTCTATATTATTTAGACCCTCTTGATTTTCAATCTTGGCAATAATTTTTATTGGACTGTTATATTTGTCCAACTCTTGTTGTACCTCCCTAACGTCATTGGCGCATCGAACAAAAGAGTGTGCAATAAAATCGATGTCGTTTTCGGTTGCAAATTTGATAAATCCTTTATCGCGGTCAGTTACCGAAGGCAGGTCAATTCTGACACCCGGTATATTCACGCTTTTGCGACTCCCTAATTTGCCACTGTTCAGAACAGTGCAAATTAGAGCGTTATTGTCCTTACTGTCTACGATAACCGCTATTTCGCCGTCATCAAAAAGAATATGACTTTGAAGGGAAATCTCTTCCGCTATCTTTTGGTAGGAAACATAAATTGTTTCATTATCCGTTTCTTTTGTGGGATCCCCAACTATTCGGATTGTGGAACCTGCTTTTAACTCAATGCTGAGGTTGTCAATACAATGGGTAGTTCTTATTTCGGGTCCTTTGGTATCAATTAGAATCGCTATTCTTTGAGATACTTCTCGTACATTTTTTACGATACGGGCGATACCCTCATAACTTGCGTGAGCAGTATTGATACGAACAACATTCATTCCTGCTTCGTACAACTGCCTAATAAAATCAATTTCACATCTTATATCAGATATGGTTGCTACTATTTTTGTGTGTTTTTTCATATATTTATTGTTAGCCACTAATTTGTTCTTTACTAAACGTATTGAAATATTGAATATTGAAATAAAATAATTTTTTTGCTACTAAGATTATCTCATTTACTCATTCACAAATTCACTCATTTATTAAGGGCGGGAGACCGCAAGGGTGCGCCCCTACACTCATTTACTCATTCACTCATTTACTCATTCACTCATTTTCTATAAAAATTTGGCATTTCATTTTTTTTGCAAAAGTAATTATTTTTTTTAAACAACATTATTCATAATATATATTTTAACGCAAAGTCGCAAAGTTGAGAACGCAAAGAACGCAAAAATCGTGGTCAGTGGTTAAAATAGAAATATTGTTTCCTTTGTGAAACCTTTGTGGTTAAAAGCCCCTACAATTACTAGCAAAAAACCCGTACAATTACGGGTATTTATTATTATTTTTTATAATATCTTTGTCCCCGAAAAATAACAAGTTTTTTTATTAATAAGTTGATATATAAGATAATATAGAAAAAATATGATACGTACAGTAGTTTTAGAAAGCCAAACATTGTTTCGGCTGGGGGTGATAAGTGCCTTTAAGGGTAATCCCGATATTAGTGTGGCAGGCGATGCGAAGGGCGGCGCAGACCTTTTCAAGTTTCTTGATAGAAGACCTGCAGACGTAGCACTATTGGGCATAAACCAAAGCAATCATTCAGAATGTATTGAAGTGGCGCGACGACTGCGAAATGATTATCCAAACATGAAAATATTAGCAGTAGCAGGCGAAGATACAGGCAATAGTGTACAATCATTAATGAATGCGGGCATAAATGGATATATCGGCAAACGCCAAGCAGGACGCCATGAACTCACAAAAGCAATACAGAAAGTTGCCGAAGGAGGTGAATACATCGGAGAAATAGTGGTTAGTGGTTAGAGTTTAGATATTAGAAAGAAATATAATAAAACAAATAAAACAAATAGGATGATGAAAAATGCAAAATGTGCCTTTAGGCACAAAATATCGGTAGAAAACGAATGTCACGGCGCACGCAAGCGTGCCGTTAGGTACGCAATATATCGTCCCTACGGGACTATTTATTCGCGCGGGATTTCGTTTTTTTACCAATATTATATCCCTAACGGGATAATTGCAGCAAAGTCCCGTAGGGACGACCCTTTATTAACCGTAGGTTTCAACCTACGGTCAGGCACACTGCGGACATCAGTGCGACCCTTGCGTCCTCAACTTTGCGCCTTTGCGTTGAAAGAAAAAGAAATAATATTAACCCGAGGGCAAAAAACAACAACCCTCACAAATTTTTAGAATATATGATGAAAAATAGTTTTTTAACAGTCGCAGTAGCCGTAATATTTTTAGCGGCAGCGTGCAGCGGGCAACAACAAAAATCAGGCACAAAAGACCTGAATAGTCCCGCAGAAATCCTTAATGTTTTCAAAAAAGTATTGAACAGTGAAACAATGCACTTTGATACAGAAAAGGAACAAAGTATCTTATTAAAAGATTACTTTGAAGAAAATAATGCCACAGCGGGTGACATAAAATTTGCCATCGTTGACCTTGATGGTGATGGAATACCTGAAGTGGCGATAGAGCATTTCCCCGGTATCATTAGGGTACTCCGTTACGAAAACGAAAAAGTAAATGGTTTCTCTTTCGATTTCAGGGCAATGGCAGCACTTAAAAAAGATGGATCCTTTGAGTGGACAAATAGCGCTTTTCATAGCGGCATAGGGAGACATGTTTTTAGTAATAATTTTAGTTATCGTATCAACCTCTCGGAAGAAGTATCTGACCCCGATGAAGGTTACGAAAACTATTTTGTTTTTTATAGCCCGGTTACACATCAGCAGTATGCGGCTTTTTGTGGCATTCACTACAAAAAAGAAGATGTTGATTGGATTAACTTTTCTAATGAAAATGTGAACAATCTGAAAGTTTGGGACAACTTAAAATATTTTTATTCGAGTATCCCCGATAAGATGTTCCCAATTCCAGAGGAAAAAGGAAAAATTATTCCTTACAATCAGTTTTCTCCACCAGAAGAAGGGTATGTAATTACAACCTACATCTATAAAGATGACAGTTTTAAGGAATCCTACAAACAACAACTTAAAGATGCAGGTTTTGAGCAACAAGGCGCACCTGAATGGATGGAATCTTTATGGCGTTACGACAGAAAAGCAGACGGTGCTAATCTTATGGTTGAATTGATTAAAGATGAAGGCATGTTTGTTATAACAATGTATGTCAATTATTTAAACAATTAAAAGAATAGTGGTTAGTGATAAGTGATTAGTGGTTAGTAGGGGCGACTTTCAAATTCGCCCTGAAACCCACAATCAAAACCAATGTTTGTAGGGGCGACCCTTGCGGTCGTCCAATAAAAACAAAAACAAATAAAATTTAAAATTGTGAAAAGCAAACCTTCGTGCGACTTTGTGAAAAAACCTTTGTGTGCCTTCGTGGTAAAAAATCTAACCACAAAGGAACACAAAGGCTTCACAAAGGAACACAAAGAATTTTCGTGTAAATTAGTGTAATTAGTGGCTAAAAAAAATAATATTAATACGAGGGCAACAACCCTCACAAAATTTTTTTAATACATGCAAAAAATAAAATTTTTAACAATCGCAGCCGTAATAATACTTTTAACGGCAGCAGTAACATCATGCGGAGACGCTAAAAGCGGCAACTCCATCACATTGATAACGATCGCCGACGAATTGAGGTTCGGCATAAGCGGAACAGGAACGGCAACCATCCTTTGGGGAAACCAAAAAGTAACGGTTGAATTATCAGAAGATGTACGTGAGTTGGTCATACTCGACATTCCCGACAGCAACTCCCAAAAAGTTACCATATCCGGTAACGTTACCCTTTTTGATTGTGAATGGGGCGAATTAACGACATTAGACGTTAGCAGAAATAGTGCGTTAGAAATATTGCGTATAAGTTTTAGTGATTATTTAAGAAACTTGGATTTAAGCAAAAACAGCGCGCTAACCCACGTGGATATCTCGGCGAACGAATTTTCAGCCGAAACCTTGAACGAATTGTTTGGTTCATTGCACAACAATGGCGGAACTATCAATGTTTTTGGCAATCCCGGTACGGACCATTGCGACAAAAGCATTGCCGAAGCAAAGGGATGGAAAGTGCAAACTTCTGAATATGGAGATGATGGCGAGCAAACAGACACCGACCAATTAAGCCAATTGATGCCGGAAATTATCTACAAAATGCCCGCACAGCATATGCCCGACTTTCTGAAAACAGAAGAGCAGCGCCGACAAGCAGTTTCATCCTATTTGGGAGAATACGGAGAAAACAACATAACTGTTTTCTCGTTTTTCAGTTATCATGACTATGGATACGACCTGTGGACAATTGCAGGTTATTTAACTGAAAACAACCAAAATGTTGTGTTGATTGTTCAATTCGGTTCAGGGTTAGACGGATTTCAATTAAAGTCTGATAAAACGTTGAATTACAACATCGAAACCCAAGAATTTACCGATATTGTGCGACCCATCGAAATGCCGACAGTAGATGAAATGGTTCTTGAATCATTAATCGAAAACACAAATCTTTTTCAAAGAGCAAAAACCCATTTCGGCAACAAAATGGAACTCAACTTCGGAAATTTTTACAAAGAAGGCTTTTCGGTTGGTTTAAATTATTTTGAATTTTGGTTGAAGAATGACAATTTCGACTATTATCACCAAAAAAACGTAAGGGCGTGGTACAAATGGGACGGCAAAAAATTTTACAAATATGCCATGCCCAATGATACAAAAGAAGTTGAAATTGACGAAAGTTGGTATGGCAAGTACGAATGTTTCATATCTAATGTAACTTACACACTTGATATTAAATCAGATGGCTGTATTTTTACAGGCGATGGTCTTCAAACCTATTTTGTGGAAAAATGTACGGTCAAAAAAATCGCCCACGATATGTTGCTCGTACGTTTTCATAGCCGTTTAGACGGATTTAGCATCAACGAACAAAAGCCATACGTTATTAAATTGTTCAAAACAGATTACAGTTTTTATTTCAACAGTCCCACAATTTTTGGAAAAGAAAATACAAATACTAATGTTTTTGTGGAAATTGAAAAAAAATAAACTTTAATAAGTTAGTGGTTTGTAGGGGTAAATCTACGTGTTTGAACACATTTCGTTGGGCGATGCATTGAATTTATTGAAATGAATGCATCCTATCCAAATCCTTTGTGCGACTTCGTGGTAAAAGAAAAATTAACCACAAAATATCGTTAAATGGTTGAATAACAGTACTTTGAAAAAGTAATAAATCTTATTCAAAATTTATTTCTGCTTCAATAGGATTTTTAAGTCCGTCGGCTCCGATAAAAATTGCTTTTACTGCGCCTATCAATATTTTTGCTTCAACTATAATAGGAACTCTTGCTTTGTCGTCGGTTACCCAAACGGTCATATCTTCGCCTTTGTTAAAGATAGTGCCTTCTAAAAGTAGTGGTGAAAATTTTAAACAACGGTAATATTTGCCATCTTTATTTTGAATAATTTCTACCCCTTTGTAGCGAATATAAAGGGCTTGATGCTCGCCGTCTACAATTAAGTTCATGGGGATTTTGTCGTTGACTTTATATTTAGAAAAATCTATTGTCCGTGCCGCATACGCCATTGACAGAACATCGAAAGAACATTGGGGCCAATCAATGGTTTTTATTTCCCATTGAGATTTGTCGCGTCGAATGCGCATATTGACCTTTCTTTTTGTTTTATCAAATTGATAGTAATGTTCAGCAGTATAAGTGCCTTCGAGGGTAATTTGCTTATATTCAATAGGTTGAACAGTTATGGGATCAACTATTACTTCTATTGTGTCTCTAATTTTGAAAATCTTATCATATCCTTTATGAGAACCGCCAATAGCAGATATTTTAAACAATTTTTCTTTGTTTTTAAAGATATTTTCTACCGAAAAAGTTACATAACCCGCATTTAGCCAAATAAAAGCTAAATTATAATATCCGTCAAAATAGAGTTTTTCCCCACTTTGAAATACATCATTTTTTCCTCCACACTGGGCAAAAGCATCAATTTTATTGAAGAGCAAAAAAAAGATTGTTGTCAAAACCAAAATTTTTGATACAAAAGAGTTCATAAATTATACTATTTTTCTACTAAGTGATAAAAAAACGCTGTATCTCGTAAAGGATGCATCCCTAAAGGGATGCAGAGGAATAAAGTCACCCACATTTTCTACCAAGCGGTGCATTCCTAACGGAATGCCATTAAGCGTTATAACTTATATTTTTCATATCACTAATGTTGTTTTGATAAAAATTTAAAGAAATAAACTGAAAACTGATAACTGAAAACTAACAACTAACAACTATTTTTTCTTTTTTCGATGTCTTTCTACAAAATCATAAATATCAAATTCGTTAGGGTTCCATTCCATAAAAATTTCCCAATTAGCTCTAATGTTCACGGTTTCAGGGTAATAATATATTTTTTCAGGTTGAATTTTTTCGGAATAATTTCCTGTGTCCCACTCGCCGTTTCGGTTATTGTCTTCAATAATTCTCAAAAAGTATTCACCGGGAGACAAAAACCGGAAGGCAATTTTTCCGTTATTAGGAATATATGCTTGACGTACAAGTTTTTCTTGTCGGTTTAAAACTTGTAAAAGCCAATTATCTTGGGGATTTTCAATATCGATATAAATTTCCCCGTAACTATCTGTTGTTTTGATGCTTACAGCATGATTAATAGCATCAGTATGTAACCCGTAAATATCTGTAAAAGCAGTAGAATCGGCTGTAAAATAGTATCTTTCACCCGGTTGCCAGGGGTGGTTTATAACATAACGTCTTATACGAATTGTATCTTGAATGAAAGAAAATTTTACAGGAACTCTGTTAGTATCAACTTGGTGGAAAAGATTAAGCATAGACAAATCAAAATTTGCAATTGGAGTTGGAAAATTTATATCAAATTCGCCTAAAAGTTCCAAACTACGTTTCATTGGGTCATGTTGCAACATTTCGATTTTTTCAATTTCATCTTTATTGGCTTCACTTCTACGACCTCGTCTTTGAGTAGCCGCTGCGCCGCTTGTATCAAAGAAAAATGCATTCAAAGTATCTTTTTTAAGAATAAATTGGTCTAACGAATCTTTCACAAAATATCCGAGTTCAACAAAAAGCGAATCACTCTTAATAAAGGTTGTATCAGTGAGCCATAATGTTATAGAATCGTTAAACATATTTTTTTCATAAATAAACCAATCTTTTGTTGCTTTAGGGTTAATTGCTTCGATGCGGAGCGGCTCGGTAAGTGACCTATTGAAAATAAAATCTATTTTATTTCTTGTTTGTCTTTTTCTATCTTTAAGATATTGAGCGGCGTTATCTTCCTGAAAAATAAAAAGTTCGAGGCTGTCGGGCAAAAAAACTTGATATTTATGAATGCTAACAGAATCTGGGGCAATCGAATCAATTCTTTCTCGGTACTCCATTGTTGGCGTAATCAGTTCTGGCAGCCATGCGATACGTTCACCCGGTTGGTCATAAAAAAAGTTCCTATTTGCATCTTCTAAGGCATAAATTCTATACTCGCCTTCAGCCATATTTTGAAGTGAAAATGAGCCATTTAAGGCAGTTTTAGCAAGCCGTACAGGTACTTGCGTAGTGAATGCCGTATCAGATAGGTTATTATAAGCCATTATAAATGCACCCGCAACGGGCGCTAAATCAGACGCATTGAACAAATAGCCCGAAATAGTCAGGCTATCAATCTCTAACCCGGTCGCAAACGAAAATCTGAAATTTTCTAAAATATTTCCCTCATTATTATCTGCAATTGCGTCAGCAAAATCTAGTGTGTAAGTTGTATTTGATTGCAACTCTTCCTCAAAAACAATTGACAAAATTTTGCCACGCGTAGTAACAATAGGTCTCTTGTTCATCGGTGGCGAAACAACAAGTTTCTGAAAAATATCTTTAACCTGAATTATTTCATCAAAATAAATTGTGATTTCTTTACCCTGAAAATTTAAAGAATTTATCGGCGGCACAGATCGTAACATTACGGGAGGATCTTCATCTTTGGGTCCTCCCTGCGGATAACCCGTACTCGCACAACTCCATATCAATAATAGAAGAAATAAAACCAACCCGATACAACGAGTTAGAGTTACACCTCTTAAAATATGTTTTATCTCTATTTTTTTAGCCACGAATTTTTTTATTTTTAGCCACTAATTACACTAATTTACACTAATTATCTCTTTTGCCACAAATTACACGAAATTACACGAAATTTTTTCTTTGTGTTCCTTTGTGGTTAAAAATCTTAACGCAAAGTCGCAAAGTTTGAAAACGCAAAGAACGCAATTTTTTTTATCTTCTTCAACTTATATACTTATTAATCACTAACCACTAACCACTAATCACTAACCACTAACCACTAATCACTAACCACTAACCATTAACAATCATCATTGTATCTTGAGCAATCACAAGTTCTTCATTAGTAGGAACTATCAGCACTTTCACTTTCGAATTATCGGCGCTGATATCGGTTTCTTTGCCTCTCATACCTTTGTTTTTAGAATGGTCAAAATAAATTCCCATATATTCTAACCCTTCGCAAACTTCTTTTCTAATATTGTCGGCATTTTCGCCAATACCACCCGTAAATACTAAAATATCTATGCCTCCGAGTGCTGCGGAATATGCTCCAATATATTTTTTTATTCTGTAACAAAACATTGTATTTCCGAGTTTTGCTTTTTCGTCACCTTTATCCATTGCGGCTTCGATGTCGCGCATATCGGAGGAGATGCCAGAAATTCCGAGCATTCCGCTCGTTTTATTTAATAAATTGCTTATTCCGCCAATTCCGAGGTTTTCTTTGTCCATCAAGAACGTAACGGCACCGACATCTAAATCACCGCATCGAGTACCCATCATAAGCCCTTCTATTGGTGTGAAACCCATCGAGGTGTCAATAGATTTTCCATCTTTAATAGCGGCAATAGATGCGCCATTTCCAAGGTGACACGTAATAATTTTTTGTGTTTTAAAATCAACATTCAGAATTTCGCATGCTCTTTGAGATACGTATCTATGGCTTGTACCGTGAAAACCATATCTACGGAGTCCATACTTTTCGTACAATGAATATGGAGTTGCGTACATATAAGCGTATTGCGGCATTGTCTGGTGAAAGGCAGTGTCAAAAACGCCCACTTGCGGAACTTTTGGTAATAATCCCGAAATTGCCGCTATCCCTTTCAGGTTAGGTGGATTATGCAAAGGTGCTAAATCGATGCACTCTTCCATCTTTTTTATTACTTCATCGGTGATTAATACACTCGAATTAAATGTTTCTCCCCCGTGAACAACTCGATGTCCAACAGCCTCAATCTCTTCCATTGCCTTAATACAGCCGTTCTTTTTGCATAACAATACACCAAGAATAAAATCTATTCCTTTTTTATGGTCACTGATTTCTTCTTCAAACATTACTTTTTCGCCGTTTTGCTTTTCGTGTTTTAAGAACGAATCTTTAAGACCTATTTTTTCCATTACTCCTTTTGCTAAAACAGACCAACCGGTCTCTTCAGCAATGAATACCTGATACTTAATTGATGAACTTCCACAGTTCAATACTAATATTTTCATTTATTTTATTATTAATTAAAAATTTATTATTTACTTAATTACCGTGCATTAATCACAAGCACACTGATTACATTGATTAGACAGATATACACAGATTTTTTTCGGATATCTTGCTAAAAAGTAAAATCTGTGAAAATCAGTCGCATCTGTGTTATATGTGTGTGTTTCATTTTTCTTATGAAAAAAAAAACTAAATTCCTGCTGCTTGATTAGCCGTAATTGCCACGAGGTTCACTATATCGCTTACAGAACAGCCTCTTGATAGGTCATTAATGGGTGCTGCCATACCTTGCAAAACTGGACCGATGGCTTCTGCATTAGCCATTCGTTGTACCAATTTATATGCTATGTTTCCACATTCTAAATTAGGGAAAATGAGGACATTAGCTTTCCCTGCGACGGGACTGTTGCCAGCTTTTTTAGTACCTATTGCAGGAATAATTGCTGCGTCAGATTGTAGATCGCCGTCTATCAACAATTCGGGAGCCATTTCTTTTGCTATTTTAGTTGCTTCAACAACTTTATCCACCATTGCGTGTTTTGCGCTACCTTTTGTAGAAAAACTAAGCATTGCAATTCGCGGTTCTTTAAAACCTGCTATTGAACGTGCTGTAGAAGCCGATGCAACGGCAATTTCGGCAAGTTCACGAGCCGTAGGGTCAGGGTGAACGGCACAATCAGCAAAAACCATCATTCCGTTCTCGCCAAATTCTTTGTTATTGAGTATCATTACAAAGGCACCCGAAACTACACTAATACCCGGTAACGTTTTAACAATTTGAAAAGCGGGTCGTAAAACATCACCTGTTGCGTTGTCTGCACCCGCTACTTCGCCATCCGCATCACGGTTTTTTATCATCAAAACTGATAAATAGAGTGGATTAGTAACTAATTTACGCGCTTCTTCGAGCGTTAGTCCTTTGCTTTGTCTGATTTCGTACAAATAATTAGCGTAGTCATCAAGTTTAGGATGATTGTTTGGGTCGACAATAACTGCTTTATCGATGTTTTTCAACCCTAAACGGGTCGCTTCAGACCCTATTTTATCGGGAGAACCGATTAAAATAATATTTGCAAATCCTTCTGAAAGGATAATATCGGCAGCCGACAGAGTTCTTTCTTCGGTGCCTTCGGGCAATACAATTCTCTGTTTGTTTGCTGCTGCCCGTTCTTTTAGTTGTTTGATAAATTCCATATTAAGCGTTTAATGTTATGGTTTTTATTAGTTAATATCAGTTAAAAAACGTTCTAAAAATTTTTGCAAAATTAGAATATTTTTTGCAAAAAAAATTATTTTAGAAAAATTATTTGCAAAAAATAATTTGATGTACTTTACCATAAACAACAAATTATTACCAAAATTATACCGCAAAGGAAAAAAAACCGCCCCGCCAAGTAGGCATCTATATTATTCAAAAATAGATTTTTTAGCCACTACTTACCGCTAATCACTGACCACTTATCCCTAATCTTTGTTGAGGGTTTCATCATCTGCGAATGTTATCTTCAAAGAAGCAACAGTATTACACTAGGGAATAAACATTATTATCAGTAAAAATATGTCGCATCTGTGTTGTTAGCTGTTAACAACGCCGAACTATCTGTCTGCTTTTCATTTTTCTTATGAATAAAATTGGCTAAAATCTTATTTTTTTTTATTTTTTTTTACACAAATTCTTTTTTTTGTTACTTTTGTATTGTCAAAAACAGAAAAAATTTGAATAATAATTTGATAATGAACCAAAAAGATTTAATTAAACGCAGACAGACCGCCTACGGTTTTCTGAACGAAAAACAGCTAAAAAATGCATTAGATGTTATAACCAAAGCAGTCATTGAAACTAAAAAGGGAGACCTAATTGACAATCTTTATAATACAGAAACAACTTACAAAAGTCTGCTTCGATACACCGTCGAAGGCATTAATGATCCCGAAAGACAAAAAATTTATAACAAAATAATTTTGGATATTTTTATTCTTGCAGACGACGTATTCGGTGAATTGATGATTAGGTACGGAGAAGGATATTACTACGAAACATGCCGTACAATTGTTTATAGGCATCTAAATTTTTACAGTATTGCTCAAAGTTTTATCGAAAACGCAAAAAAACTTAATCTTATAGCCGAAACATGTGAAGACACTAAGGCAGCACATCTTGATTTAAAACGCTCCGCGCACGAACTTTTTGAATTTATTTTAACTCAAAATTCAATTTGGAAAACTGAAATGGAGACAATTACTGAAATATTTGCAATGAAAGAGACTCCATGGTATTATCAGGCTATTTTCACAACCGCTTTAACTATTCATTTATTGCAAAGATTTAATATCAAAGGAGTTGAATTTATTTTCAAATTAGTAGAAAAACATCCTGACCTCAGAATTAAACAGCGGGCATTGGTGGGACTGTTGCTTTTACTCTACAATCATGACAACCGAATAATTTATTATCCCGAATTAGTTAAAAAATTAGAATCCTTTAAAGAAGACCCAGATTTGTTAGAAATAATCAAAACGATTATAATTCAATTGCTTAGAACACATGAAACAGAAAGTCTTGTCCGACTGATGACCGACGAAATATTACCCGGAATGACCAAAATTAGTCCAAACCTCAGAAACCGTCTTGATTTAGATAACATTTTGGGGGAAAATTTTAGCGAGGGAAAGAATCCCGATTGGGAGTTTATTTTTGAGGATTCACCCGAATTACTCGGCAAATTAGAAGAATTTTCTAAACTTCAAATGGAAGGCTCGGATATGTTTATGTCAACCTTCAGAATGTTAAAACAATTTCCCTTTTTTGACGATTGCGACAATTGGTTTTTACCTTTTTTCTATCCTAATCCAATAATTGACGAAATTCTTACTGACCCAAAAGGACAAAAACGTTATGCCGACACCCTTGGCGGATTTGCGCAATCAACTGTGATGTGCAATTCAGACAAATATTCTTTCATTATGAGTATTCCGCAAATGGAAGAATCTCAAAAAGATATGATGGGTAAACTTTTTATTTCTGAAATGGAAATTATGAGCGAAGTTGAAGACAGCGACCAACTTATTGACCATAACAAACTTGCATTATCACTTTCAAACCAATATATTCAAGATTTATACAGATTTTTTAAGGTAAACCCGCGTAGTAACTCAATAATTAATCCTTTTTCGTGGTCGTTTGATTATTATAATAAGTGGTTTATCAATTTACTTTTCCAAGACGACGAACTATTAAAACGGCTTGGTGATTATCTCTTTGAAAAAAACAGGTTTAAAGAAGCGGGAGAAGTTTTTGATATACTCGAAAAACGAGCAGAGGAAGCGCCATCTATGCAACTACTTCAAAAACAGGGTTATTGTAAACAACAACAGCAAAAATTTGAGGAGGCGCTCCAATTTTATCTCAAAGCAGATTTATATGAACACGGACAAATTTGGAACATAAAAAAATTAGCGCTTTGTTACAGGTATCTTAAAAACCCCGAAAAAGCAACTGAATACTACAAAATAGCAGAAAATTTGCAACCCGACAACCTACACACACAAGTGAGTATAGGACACTGCCTTTTAGAAATGAAAGATTTTGACGAAGCACTGAAATATTATTTTAAAGTTGAATATTTAGACCCCAAAAATAAAAAAGTTTGGAGACCCATCGCTTGGTGTTCCTTAGAACTTGGCAAATTTGAACAAGCAGAAAAATATGCCGCTAAAAGCATTAACAAAAAACCCGCTCAAACAGATTTTCTCAATATGGGACATATTAAATGGTGCCAAGGATACCGAATGGAAGCGCTTGAATGGTACAGAAAATGTGTAAAATTCAAAGGAAATACTATCAAAGACTTTTTCGATTCCTTTGAAAACGACCGACATATATTTGATAAACACAACGTTGATAGCGCTGATATTCCTATTATGATGGACCAATTGAGATATTTTTTGGAAGATAATTGATTTTTCGTAGAACATTTTTTTAGTTTCACTATCTATTTATAAAGGAAAGTTGAGAACGGATTAATAAATATTATTTTGGGGTATTACTAAAAAAAATATGTTCTTTAATATCAGCACCATAAGGGATTTAGAAGCAATTTTAGTGGTTACATTTTCCAACAAACAATCATTTACCATGCTTATTTATAAAACTTTAAACGAAAAAATGGGGAGGAAAATCCGTTAAAATAACTGAGTTATGAGGTTTGAAAATAAGGATTTTGGGCAACTCCCCAACAAAAAAATGCTAACCTCTGATTTTAAAAAGGTTAGCATTACAATCAGTACCCGGAGCGGGACTTGAACCCGCACAGCCGCAATGGCTACAGGATTTTAAGTCCTGCGTGTCTACCATTCCACCATCCGGGCAACAATAAACATCACTTTGAGCGGAAAACGAGACTCGAACTCGCGACCCCGACCTTGGCAAGGTCGTGCTCTACCAACTGAGCTATTTCCGCAAACGAGGGCGCAAAGATAATTGTTTTTTTTCAAATCAAAAAAAATATTAAAAAAAATTTAATTTATTGAAATTATTTGTTTCAAATCTTCAATCAAATTTGGAACGTAAGAACTCTTTTTCAACAAGTTACGTAATTCATCGCAGCATATAGCTTGAATAGAATTATCGTCTTCGAACATTAATATTTTCATCTTTAATCGCGTTAAAATGACTTGAACCGCTAAAAAATTCCATTTATAATCATTTGCATTATTAATGACGTATAACAACCGTTCATTCGGTATATTATCTATTGTCTCTACTATTTTTGTCATTTTTTCAAATATTTAAAGGTGAATCATCAATAGTAACATAAACGGTGGTTTGTCCCATTTGCTGATATGCAATCTCTCCGAACACAACAGGTCCGTTCATTTGCTTAAGATATTGTTCGCAAATATGAGGCTGAAGAAAATTTCCAATACATGTAACCGAAAAAACAATTTTTTCGCACATTAAAGATGCTTCTACGATGTTGTCGTCAACTACTGCAAGTTTATAGTCTAAATGCTTGAAAACAGGTGCTGACATTGGCACAACGGGTACTTCAATGGCGCAAACCACGTCATTAATCATGGCTCCCGAATAGTTTGCAGTCAAAGGCATTAGCATATCATAACCTATTTCGCGAAGATACTCGGCAAAATTACGTTTTTTGCCATTAATTAGCGCATCGGTTACCAAAATAGTACTTTCTTCAAAGGTAATCGTGTCGCCGTTTCCTTGCTTGTAAGGGTTAAAGATATGAATTTCAGCATATTTACTATCTGGTAATGAAATGTGCATGGCAAAGCCTCTGTCGGAATATATCCCTTTATTGAGACCCGATGCCACGTATGATTTTTGAGTCATAATTACTTCTAATGGTTGCCCTGAAATCCATCCACAAACGGGACGAGCAGCAAAATTCTCAAAACTTGCAGCATTAAGTGAATATTCTTGAGCAACAGCAGAAAAATAAGGCATAATAATTACCGTAAAACCGTTTTGAGGTCCATCATTATAGATGTTTTTTATGTTGTCGGCATTGTACTCCTTTATTTCAACGTTTGTAACAAAGTCGGGCAACTGATTGACAAAAATTTTGTCAAAAGAGGTTATCCTATTAAGAGGATATTGGATAAAAAAAGGCGTTCCGCCTCCAATCCAATTTCCAGCGGGCAACTGTTCCAACAATTTGGCATCGCCGGCAAGCATCAAATTTTGTCCTGAAAGTATCATTTTTGATACCTCTTTGGGGGTATATAATCCTTGAATCATTTGTAAATATGCTTTTAAAAAAAAATTTAGGTCGCAAAGAAAAAACTTTTTTTTTGATTTACCAAAAAAATATTAAAAATTTTTGTTCTTTTTTAAAAATCATAATTTTAGATTTCTTTTATTCATTTCTGTAAATATTTGATATTATGTATTTAACTCATTTTCATTTTGGAAGATTGAAATCTTTGCATTATTGTTTGTACATTTCAATTATTAACAACATTCAAAGACAAAAAGGTTCAAAAAATACGATTGCCTAAAAGCACTCTTAATAGAATATCGGACACCTGCTACTTAATTTCTTATTCCTTTATTTTCAGATGAATAAGAGAATAAGAGAAAATATATATCCGAAACATAATGCTATTAAGGGAAACTTCAAAAGATAAGGGTTAAGATATCGTATATCTGGACATCTCCGAATTGCACTTAAGTTTATTTGGGTTATCTACGTTGCACTCGTACCGAGCGTTGATGTGTGGAATGTACCGAGGAGTATGGTGATGATCACCATTATCTCCTCTTATATGCTAACAAATTAAACCAAATCTTCACCGTTGTTTTATTACAATATTAATCTATTTTTACCGTTGTTTTATTACAATATTGATGTATTTTTACCGTTGTTTTATTACAAAATTGATGTATTTTTACCGTTGTTTTATTACAAACGTAAGATTAATAGAAACAATATCTGTGATTTACAAGAGTGATACAAAAAGAAAAAAGAAACCACTTGTTTTGTGTAGAGCGCGAAAATAGGTTATTATAATTTTACCGTTGTTTTATTACAATATTGATGTAATTTTACCGTTGTTTTATTACAAAATTGATGTATTTTTACCGTTGTTTTATTACAAAATTGATGTAATTTTACCGTTGTTTTATTACAAACGTAATATTAATAGAAACAATATCAGTGATTTACAAGAGTGATACAAAAAGAAAAAAGAAACCACTTGTTTTGTGTGGAGCGCGAAATTAGGAATTATTATAATTTTACCGTTGTTTTATTACAATATTGATGTAATTTTACCGTTGTTTTATTACAAAATTAATGTATTTTTACCGTTGTTTTATTACAAAGCTATGATTAATAGAAACAATATCAGCGACTTACAAAAGTGGCGTAAAAAGGAAAACAGAAAACCACTTGTTTTGCGCGGAGCGCGACAAGTAGGTAAAACTACTTTGGTAGATGAATTTGGAAAAGAGTTTGAAATTTATCTGAAATTAAATCTAGAAGATGATGAACATATCTATCTATTTGATAACTACCAAAATATGGACACTCTTTTGACAGGTATATTCCTTGTTAATAGAGTAGAACGAAAAGAAGTTCCTACATTATTGTTCATTGACGAGATTCAAAATTCGCCCAAAGCGGTATCTCTTTTGAGATATTTTTATGAAAAAATACCGTGGCTATACGTTATTGCTGCAGGTTCACTTTTGGAAACTCTTATTGGTAGACAAATCTCATTTCCTGTAGGTCGGGTTGAATATTTGCCAATTTATCCTTGCTCTTTCAACGAGTTTTTGGGGGCAATGGGACACACCGAACTAAGAAAAGCACAGAGTAGATGCGAAATACCGTCATCCGCTCATCATATTGCGATAAATTTGTTTCACCAATACACTCTTGTTGGTGGTATGCCTGAAGCAGTTGCAGATTATGCTAAAAATAAAGACATTCTCTCTTTGCGAGAAATTTATGATACCTTATTATCTGGTTATCAAGATGATACAGAAAAATATGCGACAACTGAAAATATGAGACATATTTTGCGCCATATTTTAAAAACAGGATGGAATTATGCAGGTGATAGAATAAAATTAGATCGTTTCGGCTCTTCCAACTATCGTTCAAGAGAAATTGGCGAAGCATTTAGGCTATTAGAAAAAGCAATGTTAATCGAAACAGTTTATCCTCATAGTGGTTTTCGACTTCCTATAATCCCCGAATTGAGACGTGCACCAAAACTTTTATGGTTAGATACAGGAATCGTAAATTATGTCGCAGATATACAAAAAGAAGTTTTTAGCGTCAAAAATATTGCAGATGCATGGCGTGGAAAAATCGCAGAACATATTGTGGGACAAGAACTTATATCAAAAAACACTTTTTTTTCTACCAAAAGAAGTTTTTGGGTACGAAACATACACGGCTCCGATGCAGAAGTTGATTTTATTATAAAATATGACAGTCAAATAATTCCTGTGGAAGTTAAATCTGGACACAACGCAAAACTTCGTTCACTTCATCTATTTATGGACGAAGTAGAACATAAAACAGCAGTGCGCATTTGGTCAGGAAATTTTTCTATCGACAAAGTAAAAACACCGAAAGGTAAAGAATTTGATCTTTACAATGTACCCTATTATTATGCCGGGGTATTAAGTGAATTATTGGCTACCACGATAGGTTAGTTTTGGGTTTTCTGTTTGAAACTGTGTAGTTAAAAAAACGAAACCGCAGGTGATGCATTGAACTTATTGTAATGATTCATATATCTATCTCAAAATAATACTTTTACCAATATATTCTTTAAAAGAATATGATAATCCTGTTTTGGGGTCTTCAAAAACTTCTTTTTGGGTAATTAATTCCCAATTTTCGATATCAAATTTTGGGAAATATGTATCAACATTTTCGAAAGAATGGTGAATATGAGTTAGATAGATACGATTTGCAAAAGGGAGGAAAAGTTTATATATTTCGCCCCCGCCAATTACAAAAAATTCCCGAACGTCATTTAATAAAAAAAATGTATCTTCCACAGAACCAACAATTTCACTATTTGGATAAATCAAATTTTCATTTCTTGAGAGAATAATGTTTCTTCTGTTGGGTAAAGCACCTTTTGGGAGAGCCTCAAAAGTTTTGCGACCCATAACAACCGGTTTGCCCGAAGTTAATTGTTTGAAACGTTTTAGGTCACCCGAAATATAAGCAAGTTGGTCGCCACCGCTACCTATCCCGAAGTTGTTGTCAATGACCGCTATTAGTGAGCAATTTTTTCCCATTATGTTGGTTCTGTCAAAAAATAAGGTTATATAAACTAATAACTAACCTACATTATTCATATTATTTATTTTAACGCAAAGTCGCAAAGTTGAGAACGCTTTAATAGTTTTCAGTTATCAGTTTTCAGTTATCAGTTTTCAGTTATTTATAGTTTTCAGTTATTTTTGTGTTCCTTTGTGGTTAAAAGATATTTTCATTTCTTATGAATAATGCAAGCTAAAAACTGATAACTAAAAACTGATTACTAAAAACTGATAACTGATAACTAAAAACTGATTACTGATAACTAAAAACTGATTACTGATAACTAAAAACTGATTACTGAATACTGAATACTGAATACTAAATACTGAATACTAAATACTGAATACTAAATACTGAATACTGAATACTGAATACTGATAACTGAAAACTATCTTATACCGAAATCACCCCTTTAATATGCGGATAAGGCTCATAATTTTCTAATTTAAAATCCTCATATTCAAATTTGTCAATATTTTTTTTATTTTGATTAATCAATAGTTTTGGTAAATTTCGGGGTCTGCGAGAGAGTTGCAGTTTTACTTGCTCTAAATGGTTAGTATAAATATGTGCATCTCCCAAAGTGTGAATAAATTCGCCGGGTTTCAGTCCTGTAACTTGTGCAATCATCATTAATAAAATAGAATAAGATGCAATATTGAATGGTACTCCGAGAAAAATGTCGGCACTACGCTGATAAAGATGGCAACTCAGTTTTCCGTTTGTAACAAAAAACTGGAAAAGAATATGACAAGGGGGTAGTTGCATTTCGTTGAGTTGGGCTACATTCCAAGCACTGACAATATGACGGCGAGAATCGGGATTTGTTTTAATGGAATTTATTACCTGTTCAATTTGGTCTATACAATTGCCGTCATAACCCTTCCATGAACGCCATTGATATCCGTAGATGGGACCGAGTTCGCCGTTCTCTTTTGCCCATTCATCCCAAATAGTGATACCGTTGTCTTGCAGGAACTTTACGTTTGTACTGCCTTTCAAAAACCATAAAAGTTCATAAATTATTGATTTTAAGTGCATTTTTTTTGTAGTCAATAGTGGAAATCCGTCATCAAGGTTAAAGCGCATCTGATAACCGAATACGCTAATTGTTCCCGTACCTGTACGGTCTTCTTTCTCGATCCCGTTGTCGAGGACATGTTGCATTAGTTGGTGATATTGTTTCATAAAAGAGATATAATATTATTTATGTGAAATCTTTTATCCAAATAATCTCGTATTCTACATCAGTCCAAGTAGGAGCCTGCAGGATAAGTTGCTGTAAAGAATACTCATTTCTTTTTGGTTTATTATTTTTTTCTAAATATTCATTTTTTGACTTCTTTTGTTCACAAAGCTTTACAAAATCTTGTTCGGGAAGTTGATAAATCATTTCCAAAATTTGATTATAGTATGCCTCATCTCTAATTTCCATATCAAATATTTTTTTTGCAAAAGTATTAATTTTTATTAATTATTCAATTCAATTGTTGTCATTATGGGAAAATGGTCAGAAAAACCGAAGTTAAATTTAGTAAAATTATAAGACTCGAATTGCGGCGAAAACAAAATATAATCAATTCGGAACGAAGGCAATTTGCCGTTATATGTACCTCCAAACCCTGTACGCGAACCTCTAAATGCATCTTTAAGATTCCCTCTCACTGTTCGATAAACGTAAGAAACAGGAGTATCATTAAAATCACCGCAAACAATTACAGGATAAGGAGAATTTTTAATATGTTCGGCAATGATTTCCGCCTGTTTTGCTCTGATTGCCGCTGATTTGTTAAGTTTGCTCGTTATTCGTTTTAATTTTCGCTTTTGAATATCATCCATCCTAAAATCCAAATTATCAATTGCATCAATGTCATCTGCAATAATTCCTGTAGTATGCAGATGACAATTTATAACTCTTACTATCGTGCCTGACAGGTTGATATCAGTATAAATTGACATATTACGAGATTGTTCAAACCTAATTTCGCCTTTATCAGCGAATGGATATTTGGAAAATGTTGCCATACCCGAACCTGAATGGGATGCGCGAAAATATTGGATATGTTTGTAACTATATTGCTTAAACCGAGACATAATATAAGAAGGAGTATGTTTAGGTTTCGTTACATTTGAATAAAATTCCTGAAAACATATTATGTCAGGATCTTGCGTTAAAACAAAATCATAAAAATTATCAGGAGTTTCGTTAGAACCCGAACCACCGTAGTAATCGAACATATGAACATTATAACTCAAAATTTTAAGACGATTTTTTATTTCATATTCATTTTTAGTTTTTTTACTGAACATCTGAAATGTGTTATTCCAATGATTTATAGTCAAAATCAAAACTCCAAGGGAAATAAAGAGCCACCAACGTTTTCGGATTGCCTGCCATACTAAATTTATTAAATTAGTTATCCATAGAGCCGAAAATCCAAATCCTACCAATGTAAAAATTTTCAGCTTCAACGGAGATATATAGGCTGTTGCAGCCGCTACTAACAAAGATAATGCCAAAAAGAGAGTTATAAAAAACGATATAGAACGAAATAATTTTTTCATCTGTTTATTTTTAGCCACCAATTACACTAATTTTCACTTATTTGTAAACCTACATTATTCATCTTATTTATTTTAACGCAAAGGCGCAAAGTTGAGAACGCAAAGAATATCTAATAACTACCTACACTCTGATATCTACACTCTACTCACTAAACTCCACACTCTACTCACTAAACTCTACACTCTAATCACTAATCACTAACCACTATTCTTTAGCCACTAATTACACTATTTTTCACTAATTTGTTAGAACACTAACCAATATTTTTTTTACACAAAGTATATTTTTCAAACCACTAATTATTTAACACAAAAAAGACTAAATCACACGAATTTTCATTACTAACCACTAATCACTAATCACTAACCACTATTAATGTAGTCAAGTAGGTATTCATCTTTGAAAGAGAAAAGTGCTTTTCGTTGCAAGTCTTTGTCTGAAATAGTGGTTTGAAAATTATTTGGTAGTTTGCCTTGATTTTTATATAAGTTGCTTTTGAGGTGATATTGAAGGGTTTCGACACTCCAAAATTCTGTTGCACATTTTTGAATATAGAAAAGACGTTCTTCGCGTGATTTTACATTGTATATGATTTCGCAATGATGTGTAAACCCAACTTTTAAAAAATGTTGTAACGGAAAATTGTCACTTATTGTAAAATTTTGCAATTCCAGATCGTTCATTAATAATGAACGATCTAGAACGTGCATAGTTTCAATACTTTGTAAATCGTCAGATGTCATCTGTCGAAAATCGTTCATTAATAATGAACGATTTGATTGGATAATAAAATCTTCTTGCCATTCTTCATAGAAAATTCTCATTTTCTTTAAATTGGGGGAAGAAAAACCGCGTAAACCTGGCAGTTCTTTTTGTAATTGGGAAGAAATTACAAAAAGGGCATTTGTTCCCCATGTTCCTTTGCGGGAATTGGCAGAGATATAACCTCCTATTCCGTAATAAAGAGAAAGTAACTCTTTGTTTGCCAAAGCAGCAGCGCGATACCGACTTTTTAGTATTGCACTCTTTATGAGCCCGATGGCATCTAAATAATTGTTTGACATTTCTTGCATGGGTCTTATTTTAGTTTGCAAAGTAAATATTTTATTTTCAGAAAACCAAAAAAATAATTATTTTTGTCGCCGCAAAATAGTGAAATTTTTTGATGATTATTTAAAATATGGTCGAAGAATCGTTCCTTCATAAAGGATTACGGGCAAAATTAGTTGAGCATTTGGCAACAAAAGGTATTACCGAAAATGCCGTTTTGAACGCAATTTCGAAAATTCCACGACATCTTTTTTTTGACAGTTCTTTTTTGCATTTTGCATATAAAGATATTGCGTTTCCGATAAGTGCAGGACAAACAATTTCGCAACCTTTTACCGTTGCTACACAAAGTCAGCTTATTGAAGTAAAAAAAGGAGACAAAGTTTTGGAAATTGGAACAGGCTCTGGATACCAAACGGCAGTTCTTTGTGAAATGGGACTTTATGTATATACCATCGAAAGACAAAAGGTACTTTATGATAAAACTAAACTTTTTTTGTCAAAATTAGGATACAATAGAATAAAATTTTATTTTGGTGACGGTTACAAAGGTATCCCCGAATCAGCCCCTTTTGATGCAATTTTAATTACAGCAGCAACAGAAATAATCCCAAAATTGTTACTTTTGCAACTTAAAATAGGTGGGAAAATGGTTATCCCACTGGGAACTCAAAAACAGATAATGACAAGAATTAAAAGAATTTCAGAACACGATTTTGAAACCGAAAAATTTGGCGATTGTCGTTTTGTGCCAATGTTGACGGGAGTAAATGGTTAATAAATGATGTAAGAATTTTAATGTAAAAATAAGAATTTAAATTTTTAAAAAATGATAAAAGTAAAAAGAAGAGTTTATAGCCCTTGGCAAGAAAACACTTATATTGTGTATGATGACTCAGGCGAATGTATTGTTATTGACCCCGGAATGATTTCGGAAGATGAAAACAAAAATTTTGATGATACAATAGAACGATTGAAACTGAAAATTGTACGAGTTATTTTGACGCATGCGCATCTTGACCATATTTTTGGTTGTGCATTTATGGCAAAAAAATATGGATTGTTCCCCGAATGTCATGCTGATGACCTGTTTATTTATAATAATACGGAAAATTATTCACTTCAGTTTGGAATCAAATTGGCTGAAAATCCTCCTCATTTGGGAAGTTTTTTGACCGACAAAGATAAAATCAATTTTGGAAATACATCTTTGGAAATAATTCATGTGCCCGGACATTCGCCCGGTAGCTTGTTGTATTATTCTCCTGATGCAAAAATATTGTTGTCCGGCGATGTTTTATTTTGTCAGGGAATTGGCAGAAGTGACTTACCCGGCGGAAATCATAGCCAATTAATTAATGGAATTAATGAAAAACTTATGATTTTACCCGACGATGTAAAAGTATATCCCGGACACGGACCCGACACTACCATTGGATTTGAGAAGTGTAATAATCCGTTTCTTTTTTAATATAAATAGGGAAACAAACAACTTTCTCATCTTAAAAAGTTGACGGATTTATACTCAAATAGCGAAATTAAAGCTCAATAAAGAGCACGAAACGTGACTTTATTGGAAAATGTTGTCACAAAAAACTCTTCCAAATACCTTATGTCGCTGATATTCAACAACATATTACATTGTACTATATATCTGAAAATGAGTCTGTTATTAAATATCAGAATTCCTGACCCGTTTAGTACGTGGATATAATCGTTTGGTGTTCCTTTGTCAATATCCAAAGCCTTTGATATTCCGCGAATAGAAACCCCAAACTCTAAATCCTAATCTAATATTATTGCCAAATTAACGTTAAAAAGAGATTATAATTAATACAAAAAGCTCAGCAATATACCCGCTGCTACTGCGCTTCCTATAACACCGGCGACATTTGGTCCCATTGCGTGCATAAGGAGGTGGTTTGAGCGGTCATATTCTTGACCTACTATTTGTGAAACTCGCGCACTGTCGGGAACGGCGGATACACCCGCATTCCCAATGAGTGGGTTTATTTTACTGCCTTCTTTTAAGAATAAGTTTATAAACTTAACAAAAAGTACTCCTCCTGCGGTAGCGACAACGAATGATGCTGCTCCAAGTACAAAAATCAATATTGATTCTTTCGTTAGGAAGGTCGTTGCTTGTGTTGAAACACCAACTGTTAATCCTATCAAAATTGTTACGATGTCAATCATTGGACCGCTTGCGGTGTTTGCTAAACGTCTTGTTACACCGCTCTCTTTCAAAAGGTTACCAAAGAACAACATTCCTAGCAATGGCAAGCCAGATGGCACAAGAAAACATGTAAGCAATATACCGATAAGAGGAAATAGTATTTTTTCTAATTTAGATACCTGTCTTGGCGGTTTCATACGAATAAGCCGTTCTTTCGGATTTGTAAGTAGTCTCATCACGGGCGGCTGTATCACGGGAACTAATGCCATATATGAATAAGCGGCAATCGCAACGGCACCGAGCATTTCGGGAGCTAATTTAGATGATATAAAAATAGCGGTTGGACCGTCAGCACCACCGATAATACCGATTGCGCCTGCTTCGGCAGGATTAAACCCTATTGACAATGCAACAGTATATGCTGCAAAGATACCAAGTTGTGCCGCTGCGCCAATGAGCATCAGTTTTGGATTTGAAATCAATGCCGAGAAGTCGGTCATTGCACCAATTCCGAGGAATATCAACGGCGGATACCAGCCGTTCTGAACGCCGTGATAAAGAATGTTTAAAACACTACCCTCTTCATAAACGCCAATTTTTAATCCCGGAAAAAATGGAATATTTCCAATTATAATACCAAAACCAATGGGTATAAGCAACAGCGGCTCATATTCTTTTGAAATTGCAAGGTATATAAAAATCAAACCTATAACAATCATCACAAAATGACCTAATGTGAAGTTCACAAACGAAGTATATTCGAAGAACTGTCCCATTTGGTGCTGCACAAAATCTAAAAAACCAGAAGCCTGAAGTGTTATCATATTGTTATTCTCCTATTACAATTAATATATCACCTTCCATTACGGCATCGCCTTTGGAAATTTTAATTTCGACAACCGTTCCAGCTTTGTCTGACTCGATGTTGTTTTCCATTTTCATTGCTTCCAGCATCAGAACTTTTTGTCCGATTGATACTTTATCGCCTTCTTTTACAAAAAGTTCGATAATTGTACCCGGAAGTGGTGATTTTATACTGCCCGTTTTTGCTGCGACTTTAATTGCCGTGCCGTGGTCGGTAGTTGGAATAGCAACCGAGCGTAATAATGTAGGCGTTTTGGTTTGTTTTACCTCTTTGTCTATATTGACTGTATAAGCGATGCCGTTTACTTCCAATTCAATGGTTCGGTCTTCTACGTTTTTTACTTCGACGGCATAGTCGTTGTCGTCTATTGAGAATTTATATTTTTTCATTTTTTTATCTTTTATTAAATGTGTTTAATCCGAAAATTTTAGAATTCCATGGCGAATATGTACGTGATACTTTATTTATAGTAAGTACAGTATTTTCCACGTCGTGAATTTCTTCGCTGTAAAGGTGAATTGCTGCTGCGATAGCGGCATATACGCCGTCGCTCATGGCAGCGTTTGACGAGACGCTTTCTCGTTTAGGTTCTACTTTCTTTTCAGATGGCTTTTCGGTAGGTTTTTGACTTCGCCTTTTCTGAATTGCAAGCATCTGTACTCCCACTTGCCTAAATACTAAATAAAGCATTAGCAACGCAAGGAACACAACACTCATTGCAATCATTGCCATACCGATTCCATAAGGGTCGCGTTTTGCGATTTCCTCAGACATACGTGGTTTCTGATAATGTAATCTCATTACATCTTTCTTTTCACATATTTGACTTATGCCGTTGCTTGTGTCCAAAACAATAACGTCAAAGCCTGTATCATGTTCGCCCGAAATATACAACTCATTTGCTGATGGACTATAACTGAACGCACTCGCAAAGCCGGGAAAATCTAATCTTTTGATAAGATTTCCGTTCAGGTCGAGAACGGCAAAATAGCATCCATCTCGATGAGATGCAAGAAAGGCAACCAATCCGTCATAGATTGCTACCGATTTCGGTCGATAAATATGGTGCGTATCGTGTCTGCCAACTACTTTGTCCACTTCAAATTCGTGGGCAATAAAGAGAGTGTCGTCTCCTTTGTGGCTGACTATCACAATTTTATTTTCTACATTGTTTATTCCTGCAAAGATGCCGAGCTGTTTGTCGAATGCAAATAACTGCGGAATTAACGGGTCATAAGGTTCATATTCAAAAGGAACATATTCTTGCTCGTCAATTATGTCATCTTCCTGTGCAAATATAGGCACTGCAAAAATTATTAGCGAAAACAAAAATGAAATTGTTATTTTTATTACTTTTTCCATACTAATAGAATAATTATCCATTTAAACTTCTGATTTATAATGGAATATTAGTGTGTTTTTTAGGTGGATTTGTATCTTTTTTAGTAGCAAGCGACTGCAATGCTCTGATAACTCTGAAACGTGTGTTTCTCGGCTCAATAATATCATCAATAAACCCGTATTTAGCGGCAACGTATGGATTAGCAAATTTTGCAGAATATTCTTTTTCTTTTTCTTCGATAAATTTTGCCTTTTCGTCGGGGTCTTCGATATCTTTTATTTGACGTCCGTGGAGGATTTCAGTTGCTCCTGCTGCGCCCATAACGGCGATTTCGGCTGTAGGCCAAGCATAATTGATATCTCCTCGAAGTTGTTTACAACTCATCACGTCGTGTGCGCCTCCGTATGATTTACGCAAAGTAACGGTTACTTTCGGTACTGTTGCTTCTCCATAAGCAAAAAGAAATTTTGCTCCGTGTATTATAATTCCGCCATATTCTTGCGCTGTTCCGGGCAAAAAGCCGGGTACATCAACAAGTGTTACTATCGGAATATTGAAACAGTCACAAAAACGTACAAACCGTGCGCCTTTGCGGGACGCATTGATGTCTAAAACGCCTGCCAAATATTTAGGCTGATTTGCCACTATCCCTACCGACGTTCCGTTAAATCTCGCAAAACCGATAACAAGATTTGGTGCATAATGTCGATGTACTTCCATAAATTCGTTGTAATCGACAATGGCATGAATGACATCTTTAACATCATACGGTTTGTTAGGATTGTCGGGAATAATTTCGTTCAGAGTATCTTCTAATCTGTCGATTGGGTCCATACATGCTGCTAATGGAGGGTCTTCGAGGTTATTTTGAGGCATGTAACTCAACATTTTACGAATCAACATAAGCCCTTCTTGTTCGGTATCGACCACGAAATGTGTAATTCCCGATTTAGATGCGTGTACCATTGCGCCGCCGAGTTCTGCATCGGTAACGTCTTCATTGGTAACAGTTTTAACCACACGCGGTCCGGTAACGAACATATAGCTATTTTCTTTTGACATCATAATGAAGTCGGTTAGTGCGGGCGAGTATACTGCACCACCTGCACAGGGTCCGAAAACAGCAGAAATTTGGGGTACAACTCCCGATGCCATAATATTCCGTTGGAAAATTTCGGCATATCCTGCGAGGCTTTGTACTCCTTCTTGAATACGTGCGCCTCCGGAGTCGTTAATACCAATTATTGGTGCTCCCACTTTCATTGCCATATCCATCAATTTACAGATTTTATTGGCGAATGTTTCGCTAAGAGAGCCACCGAGAACGGTAAAATCTTGCGAAAAGACGTAGACTAAACGTCCGTCTATCGTTCCGTATCCTGTAACCACTCCGTCGCCGAGGTATGTTTCGTTTTCGAGACCAAAATCTTGGCAGCGGTGCGTTACAAACATATCAAATTCTTCGAAACTACTTTCGTCAAGGAGTAATTCGATACGCTCGCGGGCGGTGAGTTTGCCCTTTTTGTGCTGAGATTCTATTCGTTTCTCCCCACCGCCTTGCTTTGCTTTGACCCGAAGGTCAATCAGTTCTTTTATTTTGTTTTGTTGTAACATGATTAAAAAATTATGTACATTTTTTATTTTTTCCGGCGGCAAAAGTAATAAATTATTTGTTATAATATATTTGAAAAAAAATTTTTTTTTTATTTTTAAAGTTTAATCATTTGTCTAAAATTAATTGAACATTTTATGTGATATTTTTGGTATCTTTTACCAAAATACATTTCTCCTTAATTTATTTATGCAAAATAAATCTAACCTGCATTATTCATAAACTTTATTTTAACGCAAAGTGGCAAAGTTGAGAATACAAAGAATAAAAACATAAAAAAACAATTGCCTCTTAAGCTAAAAGCTAAATACCTTTGCGATCTTTGCGTTGCTAAAAGAGAATTTTTAATATCAAAATACAACAATTGCGACAAAAAACCGTTATGCTTGCAAAATTTTATATTTATGGATCTAAAAATTGAACATCCAAAAAGATTTGAAAATACTTTTTGCGTAATAATGGCAGGCGGTGTAGGAAGTAGGTTTTGGCCCCTGAGCCGGGCATCGTTTCCTAAACAATTTCTTGATATTCTCGGAACAGGTAAAAGTTTATTAAGACAAACTTTCGAAAGATTCCTCACTATTTGTCCCATTGAGAACTACTATGTTGTAACTAGTTTAGAATATGTAGATATTGTATTGGAACAACTTCCCGAACTGCAACCATCTCAAGTTCTATCGGAGCCTTTTAGAAGGAATACTGCTCCATGTATTGCATTTACAAATACTTACATCCGAAACAAGAACAACAATGCTAATATCATTGTAACTCCATCTGACCATTTAATCACTAATGAGGTAGAATTCGTTAAAAATTTAAAAAAAAGTCTTGATTTCGTAGAAAATAACGAAGCCTTGCTAACACTCGGTATCAAGCCCAATCGTCCCGAAACAGGATATGGATACATTCAATTAGGTGCAAGTGACGAAAATTTGGAGGGAAATATTTCTAAAGTTAAAACATTTACCGAAAAGCCATCTGTTGATATTGCAAAAGTTTTTTATGAAAGTGGTGATTTCTATTGGAACTCAGGCATTTTTGTATGGGCGTTAAATACCATTGATACAGCTTTTGAAAACATTCTACCCGAAGTATTTTATCTTTTTAAAAATATTGAAAACAAAATTGGCACACGAGAAGAAGAAGACGCTGTTTTTAAAGCATATACCGAGTGTAGCAGTATTTCTATTGATTACGGAATAATGGAACGGGCATCAAATGTTTATGTTCAAACGGTGAACTTTGGCTGGTCTGACCTCGGAACATGGTCATCTTTGCACGAATGTTCTCTTATTGACAATAACGGGAACGCCATTATTTCAGGTAAAACACTTTTGTACGATACATCTCGCAGCATTATAAATATTGAACCTCAAAAAATAGCAGTTATTAAAGGTTTGAACGACTTTATTGTCGTAGATTCAAAAGATGCATTACTTATTTGCCCCAAGAATCACGAACAATGCATTAAACAATTTACAAGCGATATCAGGACCGAGTTTGGTGATAATTCGCTATAGGTATGTATACCTCTACCTGATTCTATCTATCGACCTAACTAATGCTTCGTCTTTTCCTATCGCCCGTAGTGATAAATAAATAAGTACTATGGCAATAATTGGAAAAACTATTGCAAAAGAGAAGGAATAGTCCATTTCCCATTTCTTTGCAGCGCTAACTCCTAAATATATTATCATTACGACAAGTCCCGTCAATAGTCCCATATTTATTCCACAGAGACGAATCTGTAAAACACGTTTTCTATATAAGAAAATTGAGATAAAAATAGAAAAAAAAGTGGCAACCATCAAAAGAGCCAAAGGAAACAGAAAGACTATTGTCTCGGTTTGAGTTGCACCTACGTTAACAATTCCGTAAAAAAGCAAAGCAAAATCGCCAGCAATACCATAAATATTTACCAAATTGATAAAAAACAAACTGCCCGTCAATAAGGCGGCAAGTAACAGATATAAAGATTGAATGCGTTGTATCATAAATAAAAATTTTTGCAAAAATAGATATTTATTTTTAATTTTTTTAGGAAACTTAAAAAATTTCTCTTTTCTTTGTAAAAAAAATTTAATTAAAATCTTTTACGATGACCAAAATTATTACAATTACCGGTGATTTAGGTAGCGGAAAATCAACTGTTTCTGATATTTTATGCAAAGAACTTGGCTACGATTATATTTATACAGGGAAAATTCAGCGACAAATTGCTACAAAATATAACATGACAACCTTTGAACTTAATAAATATTCTGAAACGCACCCCGAAATTGACCACGAAATTGACGCTACTTTCAAATCTTTAAGTGGGTCTAAAAATTTAATTGTTGACTCTCGATTGGCGTGGTTCTTTATTCCTCAATCTTTTAAAGTCTTCTTAAAGACAGATTTAGATGTGTCAGTAAATAGAATTTCAACTGATAATCAGAGAAGTACCGAAATTTATTCGTCAAAAGAAGAGGCAGCACAAAAAATTATTGCCCGAAAAGAGAGTGAAAACAAAAGGTATATGGATTTGTACGGCGCAGATTGTACCAATTTAAATAATTTTAATCTTGTAGTCGACACTTCTTTTATTTCACCTGAAAAAGTTTCGGAAATTATTTTATCTCAATATAAAACGTGGATAAATTATGGTGAATGAATATAGAAAAGTACGCAGATTACACAGATACGACAGAGTTCTTAATTATAAATAAATCGGCAAAAAAGGGACAAAAACGCCCAACGAAAAAATGCTAACCTCTGATATTTAGCAGGTTAGCATTTTGCTTTGTGGGTTGTAACGGATTCGATTTATGCAATTTCGGCATTTTTGGCAATTATTGTAAAACAACAAAAAACGTTCTTATTGCAATAATAACAATAGATTTCACTACATTAAACTATTGCAAAGAATTTCATTTAATTTCATTAGATTTCCACTTGAGGGACAAAAAAGGGACAAAAATATTTCAGTAAATATTGACTTTGATGCAAGAATTTGAAAATTGAGGGACAAAAATT
>WRMI01000004.1 GCA_009777175.1 Marinilabiliaceae bacterium | reverse complement strand
AACCTACCCAAAAAATAAATAATAATATTGAAAATAGGGTAAGCAATAAATCTCCTCGAGATGGCAACCATGCGGCTGAAGAAACAAACAGAGGATGCGAGACATAAAAAAGAGTTCCAATGAATGCATAAAAATGAAGAACGTTAAACCTTAATAGAAGAAAGTAGAGAAAAAACGCTATAATACTAAATAATAAAACGTTAGTAAAGTGAAACATACCCACATTCATACCACCCGATACTTTTACATCAATTAAATAGGAAACATTTTGTAACGGACGATAAAATGTTTTGTTGTTTTGCAAAAAGGCATCAGTAGTAAATATCTTCAAAAGGCTACCATCCTTTGTAAAAAATTCTTCATTAGCTAATAACAAAGAATCATCGTCAAACATTGTATATTTATAATCTATTGATTGTGAGTATATTAAAAAACTAAAAATGAAAATTATAATGGGATATAATATTTTAATCTTATTATTTTCAACTTTTTCGAGTATTCTTTTTTTTGATTTCATTTTTTTTATTTAGCCATGAATTTGTTATTGAATTTATTGAAATACACTAATTTATGAATTATTAAAATTTAATCATTTGCTTGTGTCCAAAATTTTTATTTTAGTTATGTAAGTATAATCCATAAATATCTATAAATATTTGACTTATATTACAAAAATATACTGACAATAAAATGCAAATATAGATGAAATTTTTGAATTATGAAAAAATAATTAGATATTCATCAAAAATTATTTCACCAACCCCATATTTTCAATTTTCTCATTTTTAATCACTACTGACCGAAAAATTATCACCAATCCATTAATGTAATGTACAACCTTATTTTTACCTTATTTTTCCTTATCTGACTACTCAATTCTCACATCTGACTACTCAATTCTCTCATCTGACTACTCAATTCTCATATCTTACTACTCAATTCTCATATCTTACTACTCAATTCTCATGTCTGACTACTCAATTCTCACATCTGACTACTCAATTCTCATGTCTGACTACTCAATTCTCATATCTTACTACTCAATTCTCATATCTTACTACTCAATTCTCATATCTTACTACTCAATATTTATTGACCAAAAATTTTTATAAAAAAAATCATATTTTTTGAAACAAAACAATTTTTATTTCGTTAAAATGATTAATTTTGCACGATTTTTTATGAACATATTAAATATTAAATAACTGATTAATAACATTTAACGTAATAAAAATAATAATCAAATGAAAAAAGTAATTATTATCGTAGCAATCTTAGGAATTGCACTAAGTATTAAATCACAAGAAACTAGTTCGGTCATTTCGTTCGAAAAGACTGTTCATGATTTTGGAGATGTCAAAGAAGATGGCGGAGTTGTCACTTATTCTTTCAGTTTTACGAACAAAGGTAAGCAACCTTTGGTAATTCATAACGTAAGTGCTTCGTGCGGTTGCACTACTCCCGATTATACTCGTACCCCCGTTCCTGCAGGCGGGAAGGGTTTTGTAAGTGTATCATTTGATCCGCGAAACAGACCCGGGAATATCAACAAAACACTTACAGTAACTTCTAATTCACAGCAAGGTACTGATATTTTGAGAATTACAGGAAAAGTTCTTGCCAAAGAAAAAACTATGGAAGATATTTATCCGCGACCAATGGGAAATATAAGGTTAAAATCTACTAACCTTGCTTTTACAAAGGTTGAGCCAAATACCTCTAAGTCTGAAACATTAGAATTTATTAATACCTCAGCACTTCCTGTAACAATCACATTTGATAAAGTTCCTGCTCATTTAACCATGAAGGTTGCTCCCGAAACTGTTCAGCCCGGAGCGACAGGTAATATTATCGCTGTTTTTGACGCTTCTAAAAAGAAAGAATGGGGTTTAGTTAGCGACAACGTATGGTTAGTGATTAACGGCGACAAAACTAATGATAACCGTATTTCTGTTAGTGCGACCATCGAAGAAGATTACTCAAAATGGACAGCCGAACAACTTGCTAAAGCTCCTGTAATAGAATTTAACGAAACAGTTCATGATTTCGGTCAAATTAAAAAGGGCGATAAAGTAACTAACATATTTGTAGTTAAAAATAGTGGTAAATCGAATCTTAACTTACGTAAAGTTAGTTCTTCCTGTGGTTGCACGGTCACACAACCTGCCAAAAACGATATTGCCCCTGGTGAAAGCACAACTATTACAGTAACCTTTGATTCTCGTGGAAGAAGCGGACGACAAAATCAGGCAATTACCGTTCTTTCCAATGACCCCAAAAAATCGCAACAGAGACTTACTATTACTGCAAATATTGTGGATTAAAATTAGTGATTAGTGGTTAGTGATTAGTGGTTAGTGGCTAAAAATCAAAATATGAAAATTTTCAATACCCTTACACGACAAAAGGAGGATTTTATTCCAATAAATCCTCCTTTTGTTGGTTTATATGTCTGCGGTCCAACTGTTTACGGAGATCCGCATCTGGGACACGCACGCCCCGCTATAACATTTGATTTGTTTTTCAGATATTTGAAACATCTCGACTATAAAGTGCGCTATGTTAGAAATATTACAGACGTTGGACATTTGGAAAACGATGCCGACGAAGGCGAAGATAAAATTGCTCAAAAAGCACGTACCGAACAAATTGAACCAATGGAAGTTGTGCAATATTATTCAGACCGTTATCATAAATTTATGGACGAACTTAACGTTAGTAAACCATCAATCGAACCGCGTGCTTCGGGGCATATTATTGAACAACTTGAAGTTATTGAAAAAATAATGAACAAAGGTTATGCTTATGAAAGTAATGGCTCAGTCTATTTTGATGTCGAAAAATATAACAAAGAAAATAACTACGGAATGTTGTCAGGGCGAAACGTTGAAGAACAATTTAGCACCACACGACAATTAGATGGACAATCTGAAAAACGAAATAGTTACGATTTTGCACTCTGGAAAAAGGCAAGCCCATCACATATAATGAGGTGGAAATCAATTTATAGCGATGGTTTTCCCGGCTGGCATTTAGAATGCACTGCAATGAGTTCCAAATATCTTGGTAATCATTTTGATATACACGGCGGTGGTATGGACCTTATGTTTCCACATCACGAGTGCGAAATAGCTCAATCAACAGTTGCACACGGTCAAACTCCCGCAAAATATTGGATGCACAACAATATGATTACTATAAACGGACAAAAAATGGGAAAATCGCTGAACAATTTTATTACATTAGAACAGTTTTGGACAGGAAAACATATTCTATTAAGCAAACCATTTTCACCGATGACAATTCGTTTCTTTATTTTGCAGGCACATTATAGAAGTACACTTGACTTTTCGAGCGAGGCATTGGAAGCAGCAGAAAAAGGATTTTTAAGACTTTCAAGCGGAATTGAAAATTTAAAGAAAATAAAACCATGTAGCCGTTCGGACTTTGATGTCGAATCTTTTAAAAATATCTGCTACGACGCTTTGAATGACGATTTAAACAGCCCTATTCTTATTGCGCACCTTTTTGATGCCGTAAAAACAATAAATTCAGCATTAGCAGGAACAATTTCATTGACAGAAAAAGATATAAATGAATTGTCTCAACTGATGCACCTTTTTACAGAAGATATTCTCGGCATGGTCATAACAAAACAAACAACTGATAATTCGCAAATAGTTGGTAAACTGGTAGAACTTACACTTAACCTGCGTCAAGAAGCAAAAAATAACAAAGATTGGAACACCGCCGACAAAATCAGACAACAACTCAACGAAATAGGAATTGAAATAAAAGATGGTAAAGAACGGGTTGAGTGGAAGATATAGTTTTTAACAATTCCGACCGCTGACGTATGCCCCTACGGTTATCTACGTTGCACTCGTACCGAGTGCTGCTGCGTGGGATGAACCGAGATGGCCAGATTCCTTTTATTCATTTCTGTAAATATTTGATATTCTGGATTTAGCACATTTTATTTTGGAAAATTCAAATCTTGAGTTGTATTAATATTGACATATTTTGTTTTATAGAAAACTTTACATCAAATCTGACTTTTTAGTATCATTAAATACTTCATTATCACCAATGTAACAATGGATAATTGAGAATCTGAATAGTTACAAAAAATTGTTAATTGAAAAAAAATTGAAAAAAATTAGAAAAATTTTGCAGATTAAAAAAAAAGCAGTACTTTTGCCGCGCATTTTTTATAAAAATAAAATGGAGACTCAGTAGCTCAGCCGGTAGAGCACATCCCTTTTAAGGATGGGGTCCTGGGTTCGAATCCCAGCTGGGTCACCAAGCAAAATGCTAACCTACTAAAAATCAGAGGTTAGCATTTTTTCGTTGGGGGTTTTGCCGACTTTTTGGCGACTTCGACAATGCGACACCCAAATAGTAAAAATTGGCATTTTAAGCCACTTTTACAACTATTTGCGAAACCCACTCGAAATTTTATATTATTGATTTTCAGTGCATTATAAAAAAATTTAAAAGTGTTGAAGTCAGGACCAAGCAAAATGCTAACCAACTAAAAATCAAAGGTTAGCATTTTTTCGATGGGGGTTTTTGTCCCTTTTTTGTCCCTCAAGTGGAGATGAAAAAGAAAAGCACCCCAAAAATGGCTTTATCATAACACTCTTTCTCAATTGACTATGGTTTCAAAAACAAAAAAGCATTAACGGAAAAAAGTAGGACTTTATTATCATCAATTAGTCGATGTAAGTGAAAAAAATAAAACCTCGCAGAAACTAATCTACGAAGTTTTATCAAATGAATTAAAAAATAACTAACTTTTAATATATATGTTTTTAATAACGGTTTTGTTTAAACTGAAAAGAAACTGATAGCATCTTTCAAAGTTTCTGCTTTGTCGCTCAAAATTTCGGCATGGCTGGCAAGTTCTTCGCTTGATGCCGCATTTTGTTGGGCTACCTGATTTAATTGCTGAATAGATTGATTTACTTGTCCTGCACCTTGATTTTGTTCTAAACTTGCGAGGGCTATCTCTTTTATAAGGTTAATTGACGAATTGATTGCAGGTAATATTTCGTTCATGCTTTTATTCGATTCGGCGACAATTTTTTCAGAATGAAATGCCATTTCAATAATTTCGTCGGCGGAGAGTTTGCTACGTTCGGCTAATTTTCTAACTTCTGAGGCAACGACGGCAAATCCGCGTCCGTGGTCGCCTGCTCGTGCTGCCTCAACAGCCGCATTTAATGCAAGTATATTTGTTTGACTCGCTATATCATTGATAATTGTAATTTTTTGAGATATCCCTTTTGATTGAGACAAATTTTTCTCCGACGAAGCAAATAATGAGTTCAATCCTTCGGTAATTTTAATGGTAATATCATTGGCTTGTTGTGCGTTATCGCTATTAAGTTGAATACTTGCCGCCATCTCTTCCATTGAACTTGATGCCTCCTCAATCGATGCTGCCTGATCGCTGGCTCCTTCTGAAAGTTGTTGTGAACTCTGACTCATTGTCTCGCTTGCATCGTTTATTGTGATAACGCTTTCCGTAATTTCAAGAACTAAATTATGTAGTTTTTTGACCATATTATTCATGGCATTAAGCAATTGACCAAATTCATCTTTCCGAGACAAGAAAACAGAATCTATCTTTAATCTCAAATTGCCGTTTGCCACTGATTCTGTTGTATCAAGGCATGTTTTGAGTGCCTTACCCAAAGAACGTGAGAGAAAAGCAGTTACAAACAAAAATATGAGTAGTATTAATGTTAAAACCACTGATACTGCCCATAAGAAAAAATTTCGCAACTTGATTTGAACCAAATTCATATTTTCAACAGAACGTTGTGCAAAGGACAAAAGTGATGTTATTTGATTATAACAAATTTGATACAATTCTTTCTCCATTTCAATATAAGGATTTATTTCAAGAGTAAGGTCATTTTGGGGAATAATTGAGACGAGTTTTGAAAATGCGTCAGTTAACTCATGAACACCTTGTATCGATGAATAAACTATTTTTCTGTTTTCTTCCGAAGATAGCAAACTTTGAGAGAGTTCTTCTAATTCGGCTATTATCGATTCAAATACCACTAACGTTGCATGAGTGCCCGTGGTGTCCCTTGTATCTAACATTACACGTACTCCATAGCGAGTTTCTTCAACTATTGTTCTCAATTGTCCTATTTGTACTCCTCTTTCATTCAGGGTATTAAGGAATGTCATAAAATAAATTATACCTATTCCACTTAATAATAGGAAAACGAATATTATCCCAAAACTACTGAAAAGTTTTGTCTTTAATTTAAAATCATCATAAAATTTCAAAATCATAATGCGTTCTGTTTTTTAAGTTATTAAATGAATAATGGTACTCGGAGTTGAGCATAAAACTCAAAACATCTTTGTGGTCCAAAAAAAAATGTTTATTTATTTGAGCAGACAGCCCAAAACTATTAATTACTCCCTCCTGATGATATTTGGAATTGTTATCAGGATTCGCATTGTTTTTATGCAATTCGAGACTTTCTCCTCTCGAAAGCACAATCTCATTTCCGTTTACGCTTTCTATTTGTGAAACGGGTTGTTTGGCAGTTAATTGACACTCTAAAATGAATGCACCTACCACAATTGGTCTAATTTTTTGCATTATTATTAAAATATAATATAAATATAACTTATTTGTACCTGTTGGCACGCTTGTCGCATTCAATCCTTAAAAAAAGAAAAAAAAGCGGCGCAAAATTATAATAACTTTTTCAATTTGCAATTTTTTTTTTCATTTATTTCATTTATTTCAAAAAAAAAAGTAATTTTGCACTTAAATTTTTTAAGAATTATTTATGGAAAAAACGAGAGTAGCAATAATTGATTTAGGAACAAATACCTTTAATCTGCTTGTTACTGAAATACAGGGAGATAACTATCGAATTTTAACTGAAACTCACTACCCTGCCAAATTAGGAAAAGGAGGTATTCACAAGTCAACAATAACCGAAGAGGCTATTGAACGTGGAATTGAGGCGCTTACAACTCTTTTGATTACAATTTCTGAATATCAAGTTGAAAGTATTTTTTGTTATGCAACTTCTGCTATCCGAAGCGCTGCCAACGGCGAGAGTTTTGTCAAAAGAGTCCAAGAAGAATTTGGCTTAACAATCCGAGTTATTCCCGGAGACGAAGAAGCCGAGGCAATTTATGACGGCGTGAAACAAGTGGTGAGAATTGGAAACGACCCTGTCCTTATTATGGACATCGGTGGCGGTAGCGTTGAATTTATTATTGCTAACAAAACAGGCATTCTTTGGAAAAATAGTTTTGATATAGGTTTAGCACGTTTGATTGAACAATTTCACCCATCCGAAATTATTCGAATCTCTGAGATTGAACAAATTGAAGATCATTTGGACAAAAATTGCGCAACTTTGTTTGCCGCTGTTAAAAAGTTTACTATCAGACGTTTAGTTGGTTCGTCTGGATCTTTTGAAACTCTCGCAGCAATGATTGCAAAAGCAAATTATCCTTTTTTGGATTTAAGCAAAGTTTCTTCGTTCAAAATCGAATTTGATGAATTAGAAGATATTCATAATCTGCTTATTACGACAAATAGTGATGGTCGAAAAATGATACCCGGAATGGACTTAGACAGAGTGGAAAATATGGTTCTCGCAAGCGTGATGGTACAATGGGCATTAAAAAGGCTCGCTCCTGCCGAACTTATTCAATCATCTTTTGCACTTAAAGAAGGCTCGGTTTTGCAAATTATTAAACGCGAATTATAATTTAAAATGGCAAAAATTCTTGTAATAGACGACCAAAAGAGCATTCGAAATACTCTTAAAGAAATCCTTGAGTACGAAAAGCATGAAATTACACTTGCTGAAACGGGCATCGAAGGATTAGAATATTTCTCAAAAGAAAAATTTGACGTTATTTTGTGCGATATAAAAATGCCCGAAATGGACGGCATCGAAGTACTTCAAAAGATGTCTGAAATAAACCCTGATATTCCTGTTGTTATGATTTCGGGACATGGAAACGTGGATACTGCAGTTGATGCAATTAAAAAAGGCGCTTACGATTTCATTGAAAAACCTCTCGATTTAAACCGTCTGCTCGTTACAATTAGAAACGCAATGGAACGCAAAGAATTAGTTTCTGAAACTAAAGTTTTGAGAAAAAAAGTGTCCAAAACTTATGAAATGATAGGCGAATCACCTGCTATTCAGTTAGTTAAAGAGATGATTGAACGTGTTGCCCACACCGATGCGAGAGTTCTTATCATTGGAAAGAACGGAACGGGAAAAGAATTGGTAGCCAGATGGTTACACGAAAAAAGTAATCGCTCCCAACACCCTTTTGTTGAAGTAAATTGTGCCGCAATTCCGTCCGAACTTATTGAAAGTGAAATGTTTGGACACGAAAAAGGCTCTTTTACCTCAGCCATAAAACAAAGAAAAGGAAAATTTGAACAAGCCGACGGAGGAACTATCTTTTTAGACGAAATTGGTGATATGAGCCTCAAGGCACAAGCAAAAGTGTTGAGAGCACTGCAAGAAAACGTTATTTCAAGGGTCGGTAGCGACAAAGATATTAAAGTGGATGTCCGAGTTATCGCTGCAACTAACAAAAACCTTCAAGAAGAAATTCGAAACGGTTATTTTCGCGAAGACCTTTATCACCGCCTCAGTGTAATTATCATTAACGTCCCCGAACTAAGCGAAAGAATCGAAGATATTCCACTTTTAACTGATTATTTTAACAAATTGATTTGCACCGAACTCGGAATGCCCGAAAAATTATTTGACGAAACTGCAATTAAGGCACTACAAGAATTATCATGGACAGGAAATATCAGAGAATTTCGTAATGTAATTGAACGTTTGATTATTTTATGCAACGAAACTGTTACTGAAAAAGAAGTGAAAGCATTTGCAGTACCTGTATGGTAATTTTTTTCAAAATGGCAATATATTGAAAAACAAAATGTTATATTTTTCAAAAATAGGATGAGTAAAGGAGGATCAATTATTTTCAAAGAAATACCTTTTTTACGCTTTTTGATAGCACTGATACCCGGAATTTTCTTTGCATACAAATCAGAATTTGATTGGACTTTTTTTCATGGATTAATTATCTCAATTTCAACTATTTTCATTTCATTATTTGTCTTTGTTCCTTCATTTTACAAAAATTATAAAATCAGATGGCTTTCTGGTTTCTTTGCTGTATTGTTCTTATTTTCAGCAGGTTGGTTGCTGACCCGAAACGCCTTTCCATCCAAAATTGATGATACATACAACATCACAGCCATTGGCAAAATAAAAACTGTTGAAAACAGGCATGAAAAATGGGTTCGGATAAATTTTATTCCCGAAACAATCGATAACGATTCCGTTCCTATAAAAAAAGGTGATATTTGGCTGCTGATAATTCGTAACGATTTGGAAGAAAATATATTAGAAGCAGGGAAAAAAATAGCAATAAAAGGAAATATTAACGGTCATTCAAAACCAATAAACCCCGATGCTTTCGATTATGGTGCATATCTTTTCAGAAAAAAAGTGAGCGGACAAATGTTCCTCGAATCTGATAATATTGTTGTTTTAGACGAAAAAAGTAATCTAACATTTTTTGATTTAGCCGAAAAAATTAGAACTTTTTTGGCAGATATTTTTGTAAAATCCAATAAATTAAATAGTTCCAGCACAGGAATTATTACCGCATTGATTTTAGGTGATAGAAGTGGCATCGACCGAGAACTTAATGATAGTTTTGTTCGCTCGGGTGCGGTGCATATTCTTGCGGTTTCGGGCTTACATGTCGGAATTATTTACCTGATTATTAATTTTATTCTCAATTATTTCTTCAAGCCTGCAAGCAAAAAAAGAATGTTTGTGGTTATTGCTTTACTCTTTTTTTATGCATTTATAACAGGCTTTTCACCATCGGTTAGTCGTGCAGTTTTTATGTTTTCTTTGATGCAATTTGGAAAAAGTATGGCAAAATCTGCAAATACATACAATACACTATCAGCATCGGGTTTCTTTTTATTACTTATCGACCCGATGTTTTTGTTTAATGTAGGATTTTGGCTTAGTCATTTAGCGGTTGCAGGTATTGTTGCATTTACCGAACATTTCGAAAACATTCTGAATTACAATATTTTAAATGAAAATGTAATTATCAAAAAATCTTTAAAAGCACCAATCTGGCTTTTAAGAAAAATATGGACAATAATTTCGGTTTCATTTGCTGCACAACTCGGTATCCTACCGATTATGCTATATTTATTCGGTGCATTTCCAATCTATTTTTTAATTACAAATATTTGTGTTCTACCTATTGTCGCGCCAATTATTATAACAGGTTTATCTCTACTCGTATTGTCGTGGATACCTCTTTTATCAGATATTATTGCATATATCCTTAATTTGATGCTAATTTTTATGGAACGATTTGTAACATATATCGATGCCCTACCCTACTCTTATATCGAAGGTATCTGGGTATCAATTCCTTTGATGATTTTCCTCTATTTTATGATAATTATTGGCTGTAAAATGTTTGATTTTGTTACAAGTAAAAGATTAATCAGATTTTTGGTTGCTACCATTTTCGCTATTTTGATAATAAATATACAATTCTTTACCAAAATAAAAGATAGGATTGTTGTTTTTAACACAGGGAATAATGCTTTGATTGAATTGACAACCAATGGAATATGTACCTCATTCTCATCAGAAGGATTGAGTGACAAAAACCGAAATTTTGCCTCTTATGGACACAATCTCAAAAATGTTATTCGCACCGAAAATCATATTATTTTGTGTGATACATTGACATCCGACTATCCATCTGCATTCCTTAAAACCATCAACAACACAAATATTTTGCTTTTAAGCGGTGGCACAAAAAAAATTATACTCAATGAATTTGAGAATTCCATTGATATTCTTATAATTTACGGCAAAATAAATTTAGACCCCAAAACAACAATAGAAAAACTTAATTGCAAAACAATAGTATTTGCTTCAAATTGTCCACGATGGATAATTTCAAGATGGATTAAAGATTTAGAAAACAGCAATTTACATATCCATAATGTAAAAAATGATGGAGCTTTTGTTGCTGATTTGTCAAAGTAGTGAGATATGAGTACCTTTTTGTATCAAGTAGTGAGATTTGAGTATCAAGTAATGAGATTTGAGTATTAAGTAATGAGATTTGAGTATAAAGTAGTGAGATTTGAGTATTAAGTAGTGGGATAATTGAGTATTAAGTAATGAGATTTGAGTATAAAGTAGTGGGATATGAGTATAAAGTAGTGAGATATGAGTATAAAGTAGTGAGATTTGGGTATCAAGTAGTGAGATTTGGGTATAAAGTAGTGAGATTTGGGTATCAAGTAGTGAGATTTGGGTATCGAGTAATGAGTTAGTCAAAGGCATTCTTTTTACCTTATTGTTTAAAGCACAACCTTAGGAACTGAAATTAGTTGCTAAAAATCCAACTAAAAAAATTTTTAAATGGCTTTTAAACATAATTGTTGGTGATGCAGTGGGTGGTGATGCAGGAAATGCAGACAATGTAAAAAATCTCAAAATTCCAATTCCAACTCCCGAAATAGAACTTCAAATGGAAACTTTATTAAAAAACAAAGATTATGAGGCTATTGTCAGGTTGGTTTATGAATTGTATGGGCGAAGTGAGGAGGAGATTGGGGTGATTGATTCAATATAAAATCTGCGAAAATCAGTCTAATCAGTTTTTCCGCTTATCTTCAACGATTAAAAACTGAATCTTTTTTGCGTAGTCCAAAATAATATCTATTTTTGTATTTTTAAATTTAACTAAATATTATGCGTAACTCATTCAAAAACATTGGCAAACAACCTAAAGAATGTCGGCAAGACAAATCTTGTTTTAATTTCAAACTTCCTCTCTATTGGTTATCAATCATTTTTTTCGCTATTATTTTCTTTTCGTATAAAATTGCACCAAGTTCAACTGAAAATAAACATTCTCAAAAGGACACTATTGTTGGGATTATGTTTTATAACGTTGAAAATCTTTTCGATGTCTATAAAGATAGTTTAAAAAATGATGAGGAATTTCTTCCTAGCGGCAGCAGACGGTGGACATACAAGCGTATGAAAGAAAAATTTACCAATTTCAATCGTGTTATTTTAAATGCGGGAGGCTGGAATCCGCCTGTAATTATTGGACTTTGCGAAGTTGAAAATGCGTGGGTTTTGAACGCATTATTGCGAGAAACAGGTCTCTACGGACTTGGTTATAGGTATATTCATTACGATTCGCCCGATAACAGAGGTATTGACGCTGCAATGCTATACAAAAGAGATTGTTTTAATGTTATCGAATCGCGACCTTTTGAAGTTGTTCTCGGAAAAGAAGAGCGTCCCACAAGAGATATTTTATACGTAAAAGGAACATTGTTTCAAAGAGATACGTTGCATATTCTTGTCAATCATTGGCCCTCGAGATGGGGAGGGACTTTGGCATCCGAACCAAGACGAATAGATGCTGCAAAAGTGGCTAAATCTATTTGCGATTCACTTATGATGCACCTCAACAATCCTAAAATAATTTTAATGGGTGATTTCAACGATGACCCCGATTCGTATGTTATGTCAAAAATTTTGGGTGCGGGCAAAAAAGATGATACATTAAAGTTTGTTAATCTTGCGCTACATGCAGAGGGCGCACAAGGAACAATAAAATATCAGCATACGTGGTCAATATTTGACCAAATGATAGTTTCGAGAGCATTATTGAACGACACAGCAAACATTAGGATTAATAAACCTGTACAAAGAATTGTTTCACTCCCTTTTTTATTTGAATCAGACCCCGTTTACGGCGGACAAAGATTGTTCAGAACTTATTACGGTTTCAAATATACAGGAGGTTTCAGCGACCATCTTCCTGTGTGGATAGATTTGTATGTCAATTTATTAGATTGACAAAATCTTATTTAATAGCCACTCAGAAAAGTGTTCTCTACCACAAAGTGCACAAAGAATACACGAAGTGCACAAGTTGATATTTAACCCTTTGTGTACTTTGTGAAATCACTTTGTGACCTTTGTGGTAAAGAAAAATGACTTTTTGGAGGGTATTATCTAAAAAACTTTAAATCATCAATTGATGAGTTGGAAATATATTCCGCACGTGCAATATTTTCTGCTTTTACCATCTTAATATATACATCTGCGGATGCCAAAAACCGTTCATCTCGTTCAGTATCAAATAATAACAAGTATCCCATAATTATATGACCAGCCATTTCAACTAATCTCCGCGCATGAAAATCGAGATATTCGTTATCTTTTGTTTCTAAAACTAATTTAACAGTTTTTGCATACTCTTCGGTCATTCCTTTTAGAATATTATTATAAGGAATAAGTTCATCTTTCAAAGGAATTTCTTCGTATTCGCGTATTTTATTAAGGAATGCGTCAGTAGTAACTCCTCTAATTGCCGCAACGACTTGTAACTGCGTTGTTCCTTCATAAATAGAAGTAATACGTGCGTCACGGTATATTCTTTCAATGGGGTAATCTTTCATAAATCCGCTACCACCGTGAATTTGCAGTGAATCATAAGCATTTTGATTACAATATTCACTTGCCATTCCTTTCAAAAGAGGCGTAAAAAAGTCCGCTTGTTTCTGAAAATATTTCATTTCTGCTTTCTCTTCGTTGGTCAAAGAACGCTCCTCGCTGATGTGCATATAAGTCTTATAAATATCAACTGTTCTGCAAGTTTCGTAGAGTAAACTTCTTGAGGCATCGAGTTTAGCTTTAATACGTGCAATCATCTCATAAACTGCGGGGAACTGAATAATTGGTTTTCCGAATTGTTTACGTTCTTTTGCATATACAATTGCTTCTCGATATGCCGCTTCACTGATACCGACAGATTGTGCGCCAATTCCAAGTCTTGCACCGTTCATCAATGCCATCACATATTTTATTAGTCCCATTCTGCGAGTACCAACTAACTCGGCGGGCGCATCTTTAAAGACTATTTCACAAGTAGGTGATCCTTTGATGCCATGTTTGTTTTCAGTGCGACGAATTGTAACTGCTTTATTGGCTCGGTCATAAATAAACATTGACAAGCCACGTCCGTCAGATGTTCCTTCTTCGCTGCGTGCTAAAACCAACGAAATATGTCCATCGCCATTGGTAATGAAACGTTTAACGCCGTTCAGGTACCATTTATTTTCGGTTTCGTTGAATGATGCTTTCAGTTGAACTGCTTGGAGGTCTGATCCAGCGTCAGGTTCGGTAAGCGCCATTGCTGCTGTTTCGCCGTTTGAAATACGTTTGAGGAAACGTTCTTTTTGGTCGTCATCACCAAATTCGTTGATGGTTTCGGCGCAATCTTGTAGTCCCCAAATATTTACAAAACCAGCGTCAGCGCGCGAAACGATGTCGGCAGCCATTATATATGGAACAAGAGCAAAATTAAGTCCTTCATATTTTCGGGGGAGTGTAATACCCATAAGCCCCGCTTTAACTAATGCGTCAATATTTTCTTGCGTTCCTTTGGCATAAACAACTTCATTATTTACAATTTGAACTCCTTCATTATCAACATTTTCTGCATTAGGAGCTATAATATCACCGCAAATTTCACCGATGACTTCTAATACTTTTTCGTAGCTGTCCATTGCATCATTAAAATCAATGGGAGCGTAATCAAACTGTGCTTTATCAGCAAAGTTTCTCTCTTTAAGTTCTACAATTTTCTGCATCAAAGGATGCTGTAGATGAAATAATAAATCGGGATTATCCCTAAAAAAATTAGCCATTTTAAATATTTATTTGCTGTTTTTTTTATAAAATTTAATCATTTTGGGGATTATACTCATCACGTCCCCAGTAATCACAAAGTCTGCAATAGCGTTGATGGGTGCGTTTTTGTCATTGTTGATAGCAATAATCATCGATGATTCACCCATTCCTGCTGTATGCTGTATTTGTCCAGATATTCCGCATGCAATATAGAGTTTAGGTCTCACCGTAACTCCTGTTTGCCCTACTTGTCTTTCGTGTGGTGCGAATCCAGCGTCAACTGCTGCACGCGAGGCACCAACTTCACCACCAATTGCTTCCGCAAAATCATAAAGAAGCTGAAAATTTTCTTTTGAACCCATTCCATAACCACCAGAAATAATTATTGGTGCATTCTTTATGTTCACACGACTTTTTTCGATTTGTCGTTCGATAATTTTTACAACTAAATCTTCGGGTTTAAGGTATTTATTTATGTCAATAAAAAATATTTCCCCTTTGTGAGTTTGGTTGAAAATCTCTTTTTTCATCACTCCTTCTCGGACTGTAGCCATTTGAGGGCGGCAATCGGGGTTGATGATTGTAGCCACGATATTTCCTCCAAAAGCGGGTCGTATTTGATAAAGGAGGTTTTGGTATGTTTTACCTGCTTTTTTATCTTCGTGGTCGCCAATTTCCAATGCGGTGCAATCGGCTGTTAGTCCGCTAATTAATGCAGATGATACTCTTGGTCCGAGGTCTCGACCCATTGTAGTTGCTCCCAGAAGTGCAATTTGAGGTTTATGTTCTGTAAATAAACCGTTTATAACTGCTGCATGAGGTAAGGTGGAATAAGGAGCAAGACGGATATCATCACCAATATGCAGAATATCAACCCCATAAGGAAAGATTTCTGTTTCAATACCTTTTAAATTATGTCCAAGCACAACTGCTTCTAATTTGCAGTTCACTTTATTAGCGAGGGTTCGACCTTTTGTAAGTAACTCAAGACTTACGTCGGCAATTTTTCCCTCATCTGTTTCGCATATAACAAATATATTGTTCATTTTCTATTTTAAATTCAATTAATTTTGTTTGATAATAAATATATTAATAATTGAAAATCAGAACCTTTATCCGATGGTATGATTTGAAATAAGTTCTTTAATCAAATCTTCAATTTCATTGTCGTTGTCGGATAGTTTTTTAGATTCTTTTGCTTGAAAAACCACGCTTTCGATAAATTTCACTTTGGTAGGTGAGCCGTTGAGTCCTAACCATTTATGGTCAGTTTCGATGTCGTTGACGCTCCATTCGGAAATATTGAGGTATGGTCGTTGCGAAGTCAAATTGTCGTAACAACTTGGCTGTTCTTTGCGTTCGGTTTCTGTACGGGCATGTTTGTACTTCATAAGTAATTTTGATGCTCTTGGACGACATTCGGGCGCTGAACCATTAACTGTAATAACGCATGGCAACGGTGCTTCAACAGTTTCTACGCCTCGTTCTAAGCGTCTTTTTACGGTAATTTTTCCTTTTTCTGCTGAGAAAACTTCTTCGGCGTATGTTATTTGTGGTAAGTGAAGTTTTTCAGCGACCTGCGGTCCAACTTGAGCCGTATCTCCGTCAATTGCTTGTCTACCCGCTATTATAAGGTCATAATCTTTAATTTTGCGGATAGCGCATGCAATGGCATAAGAAGTCGCCAAAGTGTCTGACCCGGCAAATGCGCGGTCTGTCAATAAATAGCCTTTGTCGATGCCGCGATACAATCCTTCGCGAATAATTTCGGCAGCCCGCGGCGGACCCATTGTCAATAATGTAATAGTACTTCCTAAGTACTTCTCTTTTAGCCTTAAAGCTTGTTCTAATGCGTTCAAATCCTCTGGATTGAAAATAGCGGGCAATGCGGCACGATTGACGGTGCCATCTTCTTTCATTGCATCCTTTCCAACATTTCGAGTGTCTGGAACCTGCTTTGCTAAAACAATAATGTTTAATCCCATCTTTATTTAAATGTTAAAAATTGATAAAATTTCGGGGTGCAAAAGTAGATGAAATTTTTGGAATAACAAGCGAATTGCTATGAAAAAATTTTTTAAGGCTGAGAAAATGCAAGATAAAGGATACGCGGATACGACGGATTACGCGGATTGCGGGGATTTTACTCGGATTTACTCGGATTTTTGTAGAATATTTTCAGAATTACTAACTTGACACAAACTTGACTGTCGCGATTATGTATCTTAACAACCTTATTTTTATGGTGGGACCAAGTAGGGAGTTGTGTCCCTTTTGCTGATAGCGCAATCGTATGAAAAAAAAACTGAAAATTATTTTTTAAATACTAAAGAAAAATAAAAAAAATGTTGTACTTTTGCACCCTGAAATTACATATTAAAAGAATAGACAATTTGACAAAGATGCAATATAAATCAAACTTCAAAAAAGCACTAATTGTTTTTACTGAAAAATTGCAACAGCACATTTCAACAGACAATGGGGAATGGTCTGTAAAAGGTTTTATTGATGTGTATAAAAATATTTACACGATTTCGTCTGACACAAAAATTATTTCAAAAATACTTGAAATCCACATTTTTCCTAAAATTATTCAGTTTGCCGAACAAATAGGTTATAACATAATTTTAACTGAGCACCAAAATTACTATCCCGATTTGACTTTCGTAAAAAAGAGTGACGAAAAAGTAAAGTTTGCTGTAGATTTGAAAACCACTTATCGCAAAAAAAGCGGAATTGCAAGTTTTACTTTGGGCAGTCACGGCTCGTATTTTAAGGAACGCGATAAGCAAAAAAACATACAATTTCCTTACAATCAGTATTTAGGACATTATTGTTTGGGAATAATTTACACACGAAATGAAACTTCTGAAAAAGAAATTTCCAACATAAGTAATTTAAAATCCATTGTCTCTGTAATTCAAGATTTTGATTTCTTTGTAGCCGAAAAATGGAAAATAGCAAGCGACAAGCAAGGTTCGGGCAATACAGCAAATATTGGATGTACGCTTAATTTTGAAGATTTAAAAAACGAAAACGGAATTTTTAGCAATCTTGGAGAAAAATGGTTTGACGAATATTGGATAAACTACGGATATGCTACGATGTTAAAAAATGGCAAAACACAGAAAATTACATCTATTCGTGATTTTTTGGAATTTAAAGGTAGAACAGATTTATTGAAAAAAATAGCGAGATGAAAGTAAAAGTTCCACCAATCAAAAGTCAGGGCATAAAAACCAAACTTGTACCTTGGATTAAAGAAATTGCCCCAAGGGTTAACGGACGGTGGGTTGAGCCTTTTTTGGGAACAGGAGTTGTGGCTTTTAATTCAGGATATAAAAAAGCAATATTGAATGATACAAACCCACACATAATAAATTTTTACAAATCAGTTCAAAATAAGGAAATCACACCTCTTTCCATGAAAAAATATCTTCAAGAAGAAGGTGAAAAGTTGAAAACGTCAGAAGACAATGGTTATGCTCATTATCTAAAGGTTCGCACTCGTTTTAATAGTGGCGAATATTCTCCTTATGATTTTATTTTTCTTTCGAGGGCAGGTTTTAATGGAATGATGCGTTTCGGTAGAAAAGGGAATTGGAATATTCCGTTTTGCAAAAAACCAGAACGTTTTGCTCAGGCTTATATCACAAAAATAATCAATCAATTAATTGCTGTTTCTCAAATTGTTCAGCCCGAACCCGAATGGCAATTCCATAATAATACTTTCTCTGAAATCATTCCTTTGGCTACCGAAAACGATATTATTTATTGCGACCCGCCTTATTTTGGTCGCTACGTTGATTATTATAACGGATGGACAGAAGAAGACGAAAAAAACTTATTTCATTTATTAAGCGAAACCAAAGCAAAATTTATTCTTTCCACTTGGCACCACAATGATTGGCGTGAAAATGAAATGATTAAAAAATATTGGAGTAATTTTAATATTCTGACAAAAGACCATTTTTATCATAATGGCGGAAATATTGAAAATCGAAGAGAAGTCGTTGAGGCTCTTGTGTGTAATTTCGATATATCAAGTTTTGGCAAACACAATCACGAAACCCATAAAGTTCCAATAGAAAAACAATTGGAACTTGAAATGGTATATTGAGGGAGCTTTGAAAAATAAGGGGAAATTGCGGTTTTCAAGCATAGAAATAGGAAATTTTCAACTCCCCCCTTTTTAAAAAGAATATCAAAGATACGAGACATTGTGATATTAGTAGGTAAAAAAAGATATTTTCAATGCAAAAATTTTTTATATAATGAAATTCAGTAAAAATCAAATATTTAACAAAATACGCACAAAAAAAGCAAAACTAATTTTATCTTTTGTACTTTATCTTTTCGTTAACACGCTTTCGACGGCTCAAATGTCTTTATCAAGCGTAAATAAAGAGAAGTTGGAATATAAAAAAGTTATTAAATACATTAAAAAATTAGATTCAAGATATTTTTATGAAATACAGCCATCAATAAACGATAGCACTGATATGAGTACTTTCTTTTTTCATAATGCTTCTTTTGCTATAAATGCGCCTATTGATAGAGTTTGGAACACATGCATCTATTCTTCTCCTTCACAACTGTGGAAGGGAAAAACTATTGGGTTGTCATTTATATACAACAAAAATTCAGATAACATATTCTATCATACTGACCAACAATTTGATACGCTCGAAATTAATCAAATTTATTTTTTAAACTTATTAATTATTCCAACGGTTAATATTGCCGCCGCTTTAATTACAACCAAAATTGACCCATACGAAAAAGTTATTGAATTTACTTATATTGAACAAAATAAATCTATTGGAAAACAAATTCTGCGCTTAATTCCTATCAGCGACAACGAAACAGAAATTATTCACGATACCTTTTATAAAAGTGGTTCAAAATTTCGCGACAAAAAACTTTATCCAATCTTTCATCAAAAAGCAATCACTGATTTACATAAAAAAATTGCATCAGGTTCTTTGTTATAGCCTCAGATTACGTGACCTTATGGGCAATAAAAATGTCCTATGTTTTTCACATTCCATCATGAATGCGACCGAATTGCCTTTCAAAAAACCATAAAGTAGGACATTTTGGTTTCCTCATCAGCAATATTATTTCCTCATAAAATAACACAAAAAAGTTTATGAGGTCAGGAATTCTGGAATTATTTTTTCAATAATGTCAAGAAAAAAGATTATTTGTGAAATTATTTTTTGTAAATAAACAGAAAAGTCTTATTTTTGCGTAAAAATTTTCAATCAAAATGTTAGCTAAAAAGAAAAAAAAATTACCAATCGGCATAGAATTTTTTGCCTCAATGATAGAGGAAAACTATTACTATGTAGATAAGACCTTATTTATAAGGGATATTTTAGACAAGGGTTCAAAGTTTACACTTTGCACTCGTCCTCGTCGTTTCGGCAAAACTCTCAACCAAACTATGCTCAAATGTTTCTTTGAAGATACTGCTCCTTTGAACGGCAAAGATAAGCGGGCACTCTTTAACGGGCTGAAAATAGAAACCGCCGGTGAGGAGTATATGGAGCACCAAGGCAAATATCCGGTGATATTCTTGAGTTTAAAGGAGGCAAAACTTAAAACGTTTGAAAAATCTTATTATAAGTTGAGGTACGAAATCATTGAAGAGTTTAAGCGACATCGTTACGTGTTCGAAAAAATAGATGAGGACGATAAGTTACTGTTTCAAAAGTTGGTGTCCGGCAATGGCAATGAAGAGGATTACTCTTCGTCTATAAAATTTTTGTCTAAATGTTTGGAAATCTATCATGGCAGAAAAGCAATAATATTGATAGACGAATACGATGTACCGCTTGAAAACTCTTGGCAGCGTGGTTTCTATGAGGATATGGTCGATTTTATCCGTTCGCTAATGGGTGAGGCGCTAAAAAGCAACGAACATCTTCAGCTCGCAGTAATGACAGGCTGTTTGCGAATTTCAAAAGAAAGCATATTCACAGGATTAAATAATCTTGATGTTATTTCAATTCTTGAAGATAGGTACGATGAGTATTTTGGCTTTACACAAAACGAAGTGGATGCTATGCTCAAACATTATAACCTTGAAAACAAGAGAAATATCATAAAAGATTGGTATGATGGCTATCTATTCGGAAGAAAAGAGGTTTATAATCCGTGGAGTGTTATTAATTGTTTAAGCAGAGTTGTTGAAAATCCAGAACGCGACCCCAAACCATACTGGGCAAACACAAGCAGCAATGATATTGTAAAAAGATTGTTGGAAAAATCTAACACAGATGTAAGGAAAGACCTTGAAAAATTAATGTCAGGCGGGATAATTTCAAAAAAAATCCATGAAGACGTTACCTACGATGAAATAGATAAAAAAATTGATAATTTTTGGAACTTTTTGTTTTTTACAGGCTATCTTAAAAAAGTGGGGATAGAGCGTCAAGACAAAGATGGTAAATTAATTTTAGATTTGGCTATTCCTAACCGAGAAGTGCGATATATATACGTTACCAAAATTCAGGACTGGTTCGACGAAAAAGTCGAAGTAAAAGATTTTAGCCTGTTTTTCGATGCACTATTGAATGGTAACGCCCAAATCGTCCAAGATGAATTAAATAACTTGCTTGGAGACTGCATTAGTTATTTTGACGGTAAAGAAGATTTTTATCACGGTCTCATTGTCGGTATTCTCGGCAGACTGCAACACTACACCCTAACATCCAACCGCGAAACAGGTCTCGGACGCTGCGATATAGTTCTTAAACAAGCCACACGCCGCAACAAAGCCGTAATTATTGAGTTGAAGTGGGCAAAAAAAGAGAAATACCTGAAAAAAGAATGTGATGCCGCACTAAAACAAATAGAAGATAACAAATACTCATACGAACTTATTTCAGATAATTACACGGAAATAATAAAATACGGCGTTGCATTCTGCGGAAAATATTGTGAGGTAAAAAAAGGAACCAATAACTTTTTATAGGTTGTTAATGAGGGGCGAATGGATACGAAACTAAATATTTGAGGAAAAAAATTACTCTGATTTTATGCCGTTTTCTTCAAAATAACGGTCACGAATAAGAATGCCCATAACATGTGTAACCAAAACGAGAGGATAACCCGTTTGAAATGCGATTGTTTTCAATTTATCGACATCTTCTTTTGAGTAAAATTTAGTGTTGGTTTGATTTGAAGTGTCTAAAAAAGAAGATGTTCGGCAAAACTCCGGAATATCATAAGGATTAGTTAAGTCCATCATTTTTAAAAACGATGTTATTTTACTCCAATTGTTATTGACAAAAACATCGAGATTATGGTCGGATACTAATTTTTTGCCCTCATCTGTCAGTGTTTCTGGACTTTTCTTTTTGGACAGTGGACTTTCATATCGTACGACTAAAAGCCCTTTTATCTTGGCAATATCCGTTTTTATTTGTTCAATTTCAGACTCCGTTTTATCCATACGTTTGCTAAATTGACCATGCTCTACCGTAATTTTTGTTACGGCTTTTGTTACATAATAAATGAGCCAGCCCGATAAAAACATCAACGCTAACACAAATGAAAAAGAGCCCGCAGGGCTTTCAAATATCTTCTGAATTAATTCCATCATAATTTCTACTCTTTTTTTATTAGTTAGTATTTATCAAAAATTTTGTGCAAAAATAATCAATTTTTTTCTTTTTGAAACTTTTTAAATTAATTAAGAGAAATTTTTTAAATAAAAATATTATTTTTGCGCCGCAAATTAATAACAAATGTCATCCTATTTGTTTGATTTTTACTATTTTAATCTGAAAAAATAAGATATCATGAGAAAATGGCGAATTGAAGATTCAGAAGAGTTATACAATATTTACGGTTGGGGTGGTAACTATTTTGCTATCAACAACAAAGGAAATATTGTAGTGAAACCCAAAAAAAACGGAACAGAAGTTGATTTAATGGAATTAATGGACGAACTGACAGTGCGTGACATCCCCAATCCTGTTTTGCTCCGTTTCCCTGATATTATAGACGACCGAATTGAAACTATTTCAAATTGTTTCAAAATTGCCGCCGAAGAGTACAAATATCAGAAACAAAACTTTATCATTTATCCGATAAAAGTCAATCAGACGCGGCACGTTGTAGAAGAAATTATTGAACACGGTAAAAAGTTTAACATTGGACTTGAAGCCGGCTCAAAACCCGAACTACACGCTGTTATAGCCATAGACCCCGACAGCGATTCCCTCATTATTTGCAATGGATACAAAGACGAAGATTACATCGAACTTGCCCTACTTGCTCAAAAAATGGGGAAAAGAATTTTTATTGTCGTCGAAAAATTGAACGAACTGAAATTAATTGCAACTGTTGCTAAACGTTTGAAAATTAGTCCAAATATAGGAATTCGTATTAAATTGGCAAGTACGGGAAGTGGCAAATGGGAAGACTCCGGCGGCGACAGTAGTAAGTTTGGACTTACGTCCAGCGAATTATTAGATGCACTTGATTTCCTTAAACGTAAAGATATGACCGAGTGCCTTAGATTAATTCATTTTCACATCGGAAGTCAGATAACAAAAATTAGACGTATAAAAAATGCGTTGCGCGAAGCAGCACAATTTTATGTTCAGTTGCACCAACTCGGTTTCAATGTTGATTTTGTTGATATCGGCGGCGGGCTGGGAGTAGATTATGACGGAACACGCTCATCTATCAGCGAAAGTAGCATTAATTACACAATTCAGGAATATGTTAACGACTCAGTCTATTCTTTTGTTGATGCCGCTGACAAAAACAGTATTTCTCACCCGAATATTATTACCGAATCGGGTCGTTCACTTACGGCACACCATTCGGCTCTTATTTTTGAAGTTTTAGAAGCTACAAATCATCCAATGTGGGACGAAGAGGAAGGACTTTTAGCCGATGACCACGAATTAGTTAAAGATCTTTACGAACTTTGGGACAAACTTACTCTTCCACGAATGATAGAAACATGGCACGATGCCTTGCAAATCCGCGAAGAAGCCTTAGACCGTTACAGCCTCGGAATGTTAGACCTCGTTACACGAGCCCGAGTTGAGAGACTTTTTTGGTCGTTATCCAAAGATATTCAACAGATGGCTAACACTTTGAAACATACCCCAGACGAATTTAGAACTCTTTCTAAATTATTGGCAGATAAATATTTCTGTAATTTTTCGCTATTTCAGTCTCTGCCAGATTCATGGGCAATTGACCAGATTTTTCCAATTATGCCCATTCATCGATTAGATGAAAAACCAATAAAATCAGCAACTCTGCAAGATATTACTTGTGATTCTGACGGAAAAATCGATAATTTTATTTCAACTCGAAATATTTCGCACTACCTCCCCGTACATTCGCTTAAACCAAAAGAAAAATATTATCTCGGAGTATTTTTAGTAGGCGCATATCAGGAAATACTCGGTGATTTGCACAATTTGTTCGGAGACACAAACGCCGTTCACGTAAGCATTTCTAAAGATGGTTATGAAATAGAACAAGTTATTGACGGTGAAACAGTTGCTGACGTGCTTGAATATGTTCAATACACTCCCAAAAAACTTGTGCGAACAGTTGAAACGTGGGTTACAAGTTCGGTAAAAAAAGGAAGGATATCAGCCGAAGAAGGAAAAGAATTTTTGTCGAATTATCGTTCGGGGTTGTATGGGTATACGTATTTGGTTTAATTTAATAGAATCGGAATTCTACAACAAATGTGTAAAAAAATCACAACCGTCACAAAGCATTAAATATCAACATACATCAACTTGTACTCTTTGTGCATTCTTTGTGTTCTTTTTGAATAAAACACTTTTCGGAGTGTACTCAAATACTCACCCTGACCGACACCGAAAAATTTTGTCCCGGTTTATACTCCCTAGTCGTCTGTTCTCGGGAATGGATTATATTTCCGCCGTTGCGATATTTTGGAAACTGCTTAAATACAACGGGTGAGGCTAAAATATCTCGTATTCCGGCGCTTAATTCCATACGTGCCCCTATTTTAAAACTTATTGACATATCAAAAACGTGTCGTGGCATTTCAAACATATCGGGTACGTCATTGTCGATGCTTCCGCCTTGACTGTTGTCGTTTCGACCGATGCCGACGATGCGTTTTCCGATGATATTGTACATCAAACCTACGTTAAGTTTTTCACGTTGATAAAAAAGTCCGCTATTGACTATATATGGCGACTGACCCTGCATTGGACGGTCGTGTTCCAAACTGTTGTCGCCAAATTTTACTTCACTGTCAATGAGTGCTCCGTTAAATGAGAGTAAAAAATTGGGCATTCCCATAAAATCCAGACTTTTTCTTATTTCTAATTCAATGCCGTAGTTATCAGCACGTTCGGCATTTTCGAAAGTAAAAGTATAAGTACCGCCGCTATCTATAAAAGTCCACTCGATGGGATTGGTAAAATTTTTGTAAAATAGTGCAAAAGAGAGCATTTCACCTGTTGTGGGATAAATTTCGTACCTTAAATCAAAGTTTTGAATATATGCTTGTTTAAGATTTTTGTTTCCACGCACAAAACTAAAAAGTTCGAAATCATAATATGCCGATGGAGTTACTTCCCGAAATTCTTGCCTGTTGATGGATTTACCGTAGGCAATTCGTACTAAATTGGTTTTATTGATGTTATAAGTTGCGTTTACGGATGGGAAAAAATCTGAAGTAATATAATCAAAAGTTTCAGTTTCGTCGGTGGAAAGGGTAACGTAATTTATAAGCGACATATCATTGTTTTCATATCTCAACCCTGCATAAATGTTGAAATTTCCGAGTGGTACGTTTAATCCTGCATATCCGCACAACAACAGGTTTTCAGCCGAATAATTATTTGTTTTTCTGCTTGCGTCTGAAATGAAAAACTTATCTTCCGAAAAATATTCGGGAAGCATCATTTCGGTTGCAACGTCTCTATAACGAAAATCGGCAGGTAAATTAAACATATTTGTAAAATATATAAAATATCTTGTGTCATAATGTCGCTCTTTGTATTCGGCATAACCGCCCGTTTTCAGCGTAGGAGCGATCGTTCCCAAAGAAAAAACTTGATTAAAATTCACTCCGCCCGAATAACTATTTTCGTCTAAACGAATAAAATCTCGTATAATACTGTTCATAATAAATTTGTCAATTTCTTCTTCACGGTCAATTTGTCTGCGGTCGGGCTGATTTTTGTTTGAATATGAATATCCAAGTGTCCAATCTAGTTTTGATATTTCTGACAATGAATGGTTTCCTGCTAACTGACCCGTATAAATAGAACGGCTTGTGTACAAATATTCTTCTTTTTGTTGTTCATATCTAGCGCTAATATTTTGCCAACCATCTCTGTAAGTGTATCTGTCTCGACCGTTTTGGTTGAAAATATTTCGAAATTCCAACTTATGATTATTAGATATTGTCCAAATTAAATTTAATAATCCTCCTGTTTTTGCAGAAATTGTATATTGGTCATCTGCATATTTGTACAGATATAAGGGTTCATCATCCCTTTTATTGTATACGCCAAAACGTGCATTGGTCATATTTTGAAAATTAAGATAACTGTAACTGTGATTTAATGCTGCCACAACTCCCATTTGCATACCATTATCCATTTTCTTAAAACGATTTAACATAACTGAAAATCGGTGGTCAACGATAGGTTTCTTAGAATGAATAATCCAATCGTTATTGAAACCGTTTGCGGTAACTTTAGAAACCAATTCTCTGTCTCGACTATCGATAATATTCTTTGGCACAACGCTTTGCATATCTCGGAAACCATTATCAAAGCCCAAAAAATCTGTTGGACTTCCCGTTGAATATTTGAAATCTTTAAAATGCGTAACAGAATTGATATTTATACCATAACTTACTTGCAGCATATTTTCGTCTGAATTGCTTTTTGTAGCCACTTTAACGAAACCACCCGAAAAATCGGCGGGCAGTTCGGGGGCGGGAGATTTAACAATCATTAAATTTTCAATTTGTCCACTTGGGAGCATATCGAATGAAAATGCCCGCGTTTCTGCTTCGGAACTGGGCACGGCATTGTTATTTACCCAAACATTGTTGTAGCGCTGCGACAATCCTCGTGCAATGATAAATCTATTGTCGATAATCGTAACTCCCGGAACACGTTTTATAACTTCCGACGCATCACGGTCTTGCGTGCGCGAAATCTGCTGCGCCGATACTCCGCTTGCAACAAAATTTGCGTGCCTGACGGCACTTATCATTGATACTTCTGTGTTCATTCTGCGCATACCCAAGACAACTACTTCGTCAAGCCCTACGGTTGATGATTCCATTGCAATATTTGCGGTAGTAGTTTTGTCTGCCTCTACTATTACATCGTTCAGTTCCACAGTGTTATACGAAACAAAAGAGATTCTTAAAGTGTGAGTGCCTTCTGATGCTTTTAATGTGTAATTTCCATCAAAATCGGTTATTGTTCCAGTATTTGATGTTCGAAGAAATATAGTAGCGCCAGGTATTGGTTCACCTGTGGCTTTTTCGATGACTGTTCCACGAATATCACCTGTACTTGAAAATGAAATATGCGAAACAAAAAGTAAGAAAAGTGTAATCAAAAATTTGTATTTCATATAGTTAAAAAATCTATGCTTTTTAAAAATTAAAAAAATCCCCACATTGATTTACATGGGGATTTTTGTAATTTCTATGAATTAATTAATTTAAAAATGAACTTCTAGTATGTTAATAATCTGTATTTTGTGGGTCAAAATTAGCCCAACCTTTTGTCCAATTATCTGCATCTGAATCGCTTGCAAAAGCACCTACATAAGTTACTTTCGTAAAATATGGGTCGTTTAGGAACGGGTCATTGAAGTCTCCACCGTTTAAAAGCGGACTTCCTGATTTTGGTCCATAATTTGAAGATGATTGTTTACTATTAGGCTGATTTAAACCAATTTCAGCAATTGTGCTAAAAACTCGATTGTTTAATTTTGCCTGCATAAAATAGTCATTAGAAATGTCGCCACTCCAATCTGCGGGAACTTTCTTGTCGGCATCTGCGCCTGTCATTCCCATACCTGCAAAGACAACATTTTTCACTTTCAACAAATCTGCCGCTGCTGCGCCTTGTGTGTCTCCTCTGCCATCATTTGAGAGCATTATTCCTACAGGATAACCCACAAACACTGAATTGAAACAACTTAAGTGCGAATGACGCCGTATTTGCATGGCACACTGAAAGATGCCCGTACGAATTGGAAATGGTAAATCTGTTTTGTCCCCCCATCCATATCCGTTGATATAAGTGGTGTTGTTTTGGAAACTAGGGTCTTGTCCTAACGGACCAACCATTGTTACGTTACTGAATACGCACTTAGTTAAAGGAGTTGCATCAGTACCCGCTGCGTTTCCATCTGATTCAAAGCCGTTTGAATTAGATTGGTCAGCAATTTTTGGGTCGCGAATACCGAGCAAAAACTGTAGTTTACCTGAAAAACCGTTGTCGGTGTCGAAATCGTCGTCCCAGCCGTGATAGGCAATTAAATATTTGCCATTTACGGTTCCTCCGAACCATTCAAAAGAATCGTCTCCACAATAAGATACTTGCACATACTCAATTGTTGTGCCACTTCCTACTGAGCCAAGTGTAAGACCATTAATTTCGGTGTCGAGAGCATAAGGATAACCACCAAATTCAAGGCGGACATACTTCAATATGCCAGAGTTGTCGTTGTCAATGTCACCTCCGTGGTATGCGTGTACCCCGCCTTCAATAAGCATTTCTCCCTGATTGTTACGCGCTTTGCCACAAATAATTATACCTCCCCAATCAGTTGCCTGACGCTGTCCTTTGGGTTTCGCTGAGGTAAAAACAATGGGTTCTTCGGGAGTGCCTTCAGCAATAATCTTTGCACCTCGCTGAATAATTAGCGACGAGCCATTTGCTGCCTTCGTTCCATCCCAATTGTAGTCGGTTCCTTTAATAATGGTACCCGGCTCAATTGTCAATGTTACTCCATCTACTACATAAATCCAGCCTACCATCGTGTAAACACCTTTCTTAATGGTAACCGAATTTTGAATGAAAAATTCAGCTTTTCCGTTCCCTAACTGTGTGTTGTCAGGACCGAAAAAAATCTGTTCTTCGTTGCCATCTCCTGGCTTTTCGTCTTCGTCTGGGTCGTTATCTTTACAACCCGTCAATAAGATTGCCGCTGCGGCAATCATTAATCCAATTTTTACAATGTTACTTTTCATACGAAATTTAAAAATAAATAAAATTTAAAATTTTTATGCGACAAAAGTAGTTGGCTATTGTTACATAATTATTACAAAGATTTTAAATAAATGTTAAAATATTTCGGATGAGGATAAAGTGTTGGTTATAAAGGAAATATAGAATCTTTTCACAAATAAATTTGCCGAGAGAATCTTATACAAACAAATGCCCAAAGCTATGTTTATTCCGTCTTTTTGGGTGAAAGACAAATTTTCGGCAAAAATCACATGAAATTCAATGCATCGCCTAACGGGATGGCAATGCATAAATTAATTGATGACTGATATTTAACAACTGATAACTAAAATCTAGTATCTAATATCTGCTAATTCATTTACTCACTAAAAACAGGCAACCATTTTGTTAAAGGGTATCACACATTCTTAAAAATAATTGCTGTTCCCATTCCGCCTCCGATACAAAGCGATGCAAGTCCTATTTTTTTACCCGAACGCTTCATTTCGTGTATTAATGAAACAACAATTCTATTGCCAGATGCACCAATTGGATGACCTAGTGCAATTGCGCCGCCGTTTAAGTTGGAATTTTCTTTGATCCAACTTTCAGTAACGTTGTGGTCTTCTGATAGTTGTTTAATAACTCCAAGTGATTGTGCAGCAAAGGCTTCATTTAGTTCAATGATTTCCATATCAGATAGTTTCATTGAGGCTTTATTCAATGCTTTTGCAATGGCAGGAACGGGTCCCATACCCATAAAGTTGGGGTCAACGCCTGCTTGTCCAGTTGCAACAATTTCAACAAGAGGGGTAATTCCTAATTGTTTCACCATCTCTTCTGAGGCAAGTAGCACAAACGATGCGCCGTCATTAATTCCTGATGCGTTTCCTGCAGTAACAGTTCCGTCTTTTTTGAAGGCCGGTGAAAGTTTTGCAAGTTTTTCGGGACTTGTTGTACGGTTTGGAAACTCGTCAGTATCAAAAACTATAGTTTCTTTACGGCTAACGATTTCGTAAGGAACAATTTCGTCTTTAAATTTGCCTGCATCAATAGCAGCAATTGCTTTTTGTTGTGATTGGAACGCATACGAATCTTGCTCTTCTCTGGAAATATTGTATTTTTCGGCAATATTTTCGGCGGTAAGTCCCATGTGTTCGCCGTTGAATGCGTCTGTCAAACCGTCGTAAACCATACTGTCTAACGAAACAAAATTGTTCATTTTGAAGCCTAATCGTACAGTTCCGGGGATTAAAAATGCCGAGCCAGACATTGATTCTGTTCCGCCTGCCAAAATTAGATTTGCGTTATCAGCAATAATTTCGTTATAAGCGGTGATAATAGTTTTCATTCCGCTTCCGCATATCATATTGATACCATAAGCGGGAACTTCTTTTGGTATTCCGCCTTTGATTGAGGCTTGACGGGCAATACCTTGTTTTTGACCTGCAGAAAGTATATTTCCAATAATTACTTCATCGATTAAAGAGGCATCGATGTTTGTTGTTTTAATAATGTCTTTAATGACATTGGCAGCCAAGTCTGCGGGAGATACCGCGGTCAGCGTGCCGAGAAATTTTCCTATTGCCGTCCTTTTGGCGGCTATTATAAAAACTTTTTTCATATTACAAATATTTATTTTTTTATCACTTTTTAAACGAAATATTCATAAAAATGTTTTATATTATTAAACACTATTAACCGATTAAATTTTTATTAAATTTTTATATAGTTGAATTTCAATATTTTATGATTAAAATTTAACTTTTTCAAAAAATAACCTTATTCATACCTTATTTTTTTAACAGAACAATGGTTCGACATGGCTCACTAACCACCTTAGTAGAAAAATGAACAAACAACCCGACCTTATTACCTTATTTTCAATATATTAATAAATAAGGTAATAAGGTTAATTGTAGGGGATTTCATCATCTATTAAGGTTGTTTAGTAGGAAAAATAAGGTAAAAATAAGGTATAAAGGGTGTTAATTCAAACTGTACATTACAATAATAGGAAGGTACTATTGTAAAGTTATGTGTATAATGACGCAGACCAAGATTCCTCGCTACGCTCGGAATGACCATTTCATTCCTTTAAAGTGACATGTTTCCGCAGCGGCGCTGCCGCAGCGGAACCTGAACTACCCCAAAGTATAATTCGTCATTCCGAATGAAACGTAGTGAAATGAGGAATTTGAAAATATGCAATTTTACAATTAACATAACACTATTTTTTTATCGGTCAGTAGTGATTATTAAAATATTTTTCAATGATTTTGCTGATTGTCATGTTTGGGATATAAACGGATTGAACGGATTTAAGGTTTTTTGGGGGGGGAAATATTATATCACTTTTGGGCAGGTTCCCGTCATTAACTAATTTCAGATTACCTGACCTCCGAGGAAATCAAAATGTCACCTTTTTATGAAATATTTATCAACCTCAGTTTTCCACATTCCTAATGGAATGCAAAAAACCAAAATGTCCTACATTTTGGTTTCATCAGCAAAAATAGATTTTTCCTTATAAAATAACAAAAAAACGTTTATGAGGTAAGGAACTCTGAATTTGTTGTGGTGTAGCAAAAAACCCGGAATATCAATACCATAAGGGCACGGCATACAATACATACAATCAATACAATCATTACAATGTATTCTCAATACTCACATCTCAATACTCAATACTCACATCTCACTACTCACATCTCATTACTCACTAATCACTATCCACTAACCACTAACCACTAATCACTACCCTCATCTCGTACCCTTTTTCAGCCGCATATTTCAATACTTTTGGAAGAGCAATTTTTAGTCGGTCAAAAGCTTTTATTGAATCGTGAAAAACAATTATTGAACCGTTTCTAATTCGTGTTGTTACAATATTTACAACCTCATCGGGTGAAAAATTTTTGTCATAATCAAGAGATAGGATGTCCCACATGACGATTTTAGAAAAACGTTTTTTTAACATTGGTATCCACCAAGGAAAAAGTTGTCCGTGTGGGGGGCGAAAAAGATTGCTTTTCACTACTTCGCAGCATTTGTCAATATCGGCAAAATAGTTCTTTTTGTTTGTTTTATATGCTTTTATATGCGAGAATGAATGATTTCCAACCGACATGCCGCTATCTATTACATGTTGAAAAATTTCAGGATACTTTATCACGTTATTTCCTACGCAAAAAAAAGTTGCTTTTGCATTAAAATGGTTAAGGCAATCAATAACCCACGGAGTGATTTCAGGTGTTGGACCGTCATCAAAAGTTAGGTATATATGGGGTTTTGTGTTTTTATTAGAAGTGGGACACCATATTGTATAAGGAAACAGCGTCCTAATTATCCACGGCGGTCGTATCTTAAATTTTGTTTTTATATTCACTGCGTTCTATTTCTTAAATTTTTTTAGAAAATAAGGTAGCCAGATTCAAACAGGATGCATTCCTTAACGGGAGGGATGACAAGAAAAAAGAATCATTTTTTTGGCAACATAACACTGAAAACTGATAACTGAAAACTAAAAAAAGCTATCTCCCATAAAAGTTCATTTTTTGAGATACTTGTTGAATTTCTTCTTCTAATGAATCTAATAATTCTTCGCGGTCATATTTTTGCAAAGTTTCTAATATTTCCAAATAAATTCCAAAAGAGCGTTGTATTTCGCTGTAGGAGTTAGCTCTTAATCGTGGACGCAAAGAAGTAAAAAAGTCAAGTTCTTGTTTAGCCATTTCGGCAAATTCCACTGCTATTGCGTCGCCTTTTTCAAATTCGCCGGCTTCGTAATATGCATCAATAATAAAGAGAGAAAAAATGTTATGAGGAACGCGTGGAGATGGAATTTTTTCCATTGCTTTATCGAGTACTTCAATAGCCATTTCGGGTCTTCCTTCGCTGATAAGAGTACTTGCAAGACGCGTAATATTATTCCTTATATTATATGCCATTCGCAGATGATTTTCGTCAAGATATACGCGCGGGTCGTTAAAACCTTCTAATCTATATTTATTCATAACGTTGTAATACATTTTATCGGCATCAACTCGACCATATTCACTCATTCCGAAACGATTATATTGCACTCCACTATTAATTGGAACTATCTGATAACCAAATCCTTCTAATTGAAAATGTCGTTCTAAACCTGTATAATTTTCTGAACCGACAGATGAGGCAAAATAAACAGTACGGTTCCAGTCGTTTTGTGCCAATAAATCAAGCACCATCAGTTCGTTCTTTAAAATAACATCTTTATTGAGGCTAAATTTAAGTACCGAATCAATTAAATGAGCGTATCTTTCGCTAACCATATTGTTTTGCATAATTTTAGCGCTATCGGCATTAACATAAAAAGATTTAGCGGGCAAATGTTCTACACGTCCAATGTAGCCGGGTATACTTTTTGTTTTTGGGTTTTCACTTGCTAAAAATTTAATTGCCTCTTTTAAATCAACGTATCCTTCAATTCTATCGAACATATAAACTATATCACGTGTTCCTGTAACATATTGGTCGTGGGTTAAGGAGTATGGCAAAGGGTCTGATTTGTATGATTTTCGTTTCATTTGGTCGACGTACCAATCGGTTTGTAAATAAGAAAGGTTACAAACTCTAACGTCTGTACGGAATCCTTCAACTTCTTGTGCGTACCACAATGGGAATGTATCATTATCGCCGTTTGTATAAATTACGCCGTTTTCGTCGACCATATCTAAATAATTATAACCCATATCTCGCGCGATGTATCGGTGCGAACGGTCGTGGTCATCCCAATTTTCAGCGCACATAATACAAGGAACAAGAATAAGACAAATAACAAAAGAGATGAAACTTGCCACTTTTCCGCACACAATTTTGCGTAACCCTTCAACAACAGCGAGGACACCCAGACCAATCCATATCGCAAAGGCATAAAATGAGCCTGCGTAAGCATAGTCTCGTTCACGGGGCTGAAGCGGAGTTTGATTTAGATATATTACTATTGCTAATCCTGTCAGGAAAAAGAGAAGCATCACAACCCAAAAACCTTGTTTTCCTGTTTTTCCCGCGCTCGACTGATATAACATTCCAATAATTCCGAGCAAAAGCGGCAACATATAATATTTATTTCGTGCGGGGTTATTTTTGTAAATATCGGGGAGTTTTGATTGGTCGCCATACATTAAATTATCAATGGGCGGGATGCCCGAAATCCAATTACCTCTGTGCGGTTCGCCGTAACCTTGCATATCGTTCTGCCGTCCTGCAAAGTTCCACATAAAATATCTGAAATACATGTAACGAACCTGATAATCAATAAAAAACCTCATATTTTCGATAAAAGTAGGCTTTTGGACAGTTTGCATGTTTCCCGAATCACCAATTACAGAAACGGAGCGACCTTTTATTTGACCCCAAGACTTATATTCCTGAATATGACGATCTTCTCGACTATACATTCGTGGGAAAAATGTTGTTGTGCGAGAGTTAAAAATATATTTTGGACGATAATCAACTATCTTATAATGGTCAATAAGTTTTCCTTTTTTATTTGTAATTTGTGTTTGAATATAGGTGGGTGTTCCTTCATTTCCTTTTGCATCTTCTCGTCTCATTGCTTCTCTGTCGATGGGAGAATTAAAATGTTGACCACTAAAAAGTGGACGGTCACCATATTGCTCGCGATTAAGATATGACATCAATGTAAATACATCTTCGGGCGAATTTTGATCCATGGTTGGATTGGCAACGGAACGAATTACTATAAGTGCAAAAGAAGAATATCCGAGAATAATTACCGCAACTGCCGTCAGTATCGTATTGAAAATCACTTTTTTCTTTGTGTAAGTATAATAAATTCCGTAAGAAAGCCCTCCGAGCAAAAGAATAGCATAGATAAGGACTCCCGTATTGAACGGAAGTTGAAAACTATTTACAAATAATAGTTCGAACCAAGTTGCTATTTTTACAACGCCCGGAATAATGCCATAAAGTACAAATAATAGTATCAATGCGGACAAAATAAGCGCTTTGAAGGCACCTTTTGTAGTTACTTCAAAATTTTTATAATAATAAACCATCACAATAGCGGGAATTGCAAGTAGATTAAGCAAGTGAACACCTATCGAAAGTCCCATCAAATAAGCAATTAAAATTAACCACTTATTGGCAAAAGGTTCATTAGCAACATTTTCCCATTTCAGTATTGCCCAAAAAACGAGTGCTGTAAAAAGCGATGACATTGCATAAACTTCACCTTCAACGGCGGAAAACCAAAATGTGTCGCTGAAAGTATATGCTAGTGCGCCAACCATTCCTGCTGCCATTACTGCATAAATTTTCCACTCTTCAAATTCTGTTTCTTTGCCTATTACAATTTTTCTTGCAAGGTGCGTGATTGTCCAAAACAAAAACAAAATTGTAAATGCACTACACAGAGCCGACATAATATTTACCATAATTGCAACTTTATAAACATCAGGTGCAAATTGCGTAAAAAAGTTTCCCACAAGCATAAAAAATGGCGCACCCGGAGGGTGGCCGACCAATAATTTGTATGAGGCAGCAATAAACTCGCCACAATCCCAAAAACTTGTTGTCGGTTCAATGGTCATTAAATAAACAACGGCGGATATAAGAAATGATATCCAACCGAATAAATTATTCCATAAATTATATTTCTTCATTATTTTTCGAAATGTATTGTATATCTATATTTTCAGTATATTTTCTCTTATTTAGAGGGGGCAAAAGTAGATTAAATTTTGGAATATCAAATAAAAAAAATTATTTTTTTTCAAGTTCGGAGTTGTGAAAATGTGCAAAAATTATAAATTTACTATTTTTTCTGCAATAATTACATTTTCGTTCAATGTTTTACACTCTTTTGCAAATAGCATTGCGACTAATTTTTTACCTTAAGCTAACGGCAACTATTTGCCTTTTCAGTCAAATGCGCTAACAACGCGCTATCAGATTTGTTCTTTTGCCTCAACTCTCAATATCTTTGAAAACCTCCCCAAACAGCATATTCTTATACTCCCTGAACTGCACTATCCAAAGGATATTGAGTGACTAATTACATCATTTATATTATTGTAAATTCAGATTTCCTGACCTCAGAAAATTTTTTTGTTGATAAATGGGAAAATATTACTTTTGCGGCGGATACCAAAATGTCCTACAATTTGGTTTTTTGCATTCCATTAGGCGATGCATTGAATTTATAGGAATGCATGTATCGCTTGGTAGAAAATAATTTCAAAGCATAAAAACGCATTCTGTTAGAATGTTTCCTATTCAAACCTTTTGCGACACTTGCGTCCTCAACTTTGCGCCTTTGCGTTGAAATTAGTGATTAGTTAGCGATCATTGAATTCCTTTAAATCCTTTATGTCCTTTTTGGCAAAATATATTTACCCCCATTACCAGCTTTAAAAAATATTTTTCTAAAATTTTTTATTATCTTTCCTATGAAAAAAAAATATTTTTTCATTGTACTCGCTTGGAATTCTCAAATATTTCATCTAATTTTGCGCCCTAATTTAAAAAGTAAAACTTTATTGACTATGACAACATATCAAGTACAAATAAACGAGCAACTTCCTTTGGGAAAAAGCATTATAGCCCTATTAAAATCGGCAGATGAAGCCGTTATATCTTTTGTTAAAAAAAAAGCAAAAAGCGAACTAACATACGAACAGGTAGTTAATAAAAGCGACCTTCATCGCCAATTAGACAGCGCATTTAAAGATGTCCGCCTTATGCTTGACGGCAAAAAAAGAGAAAAAACCTTAGACGAACTGATTTATGAATTACAAAATAATAACGACTGAGGATTTTGACTGAAAGGTTAAACCTTTTGTTAAAAAGTATCAATTTCATTTTTGCGCTTGAAATTCTCAATAATTTAATCTACTTTTGCGACCAAATTTAAAAAGTAAAACTTCATAGATTATGACAACATATCAACTACAAATAAACGAGCAACTTCCTTTGGGAAAAAGCATTATAGCCTTATTAAAATCGGCAGATGAAGCCGTTATTTCTTTTGTTAAAAAGAGTGCAAAACGCGAACTAACATACGAAGAGGTAGTTAATAAAAGCGACCTTCATCGCCAATTAGACAGTGCATTTAAAGATGTCCGCCTTATGCTTGACGGCAAAAAACAAGAAAAAACTGCACAAGAATTTCTTGAAGAAATACGTAACGGAAAATGAACAACACGATAATAACTACAAGTGATTTTGAAAGTAATTTTAAGCGACTTTCAAAAAAATATCATTCATTAGATAATGATTATGAAATTCTACTTAATAAGTTGCTAAAAAATCCCGAAACGGGCACTTCTTTAGGTAGTAATGCCCGTAAAGTACGTATGGCAATTGCATCCAAGGGTAACGGAAAAAGAGGAGGAGCACGGGTTATTACATGCAACGTGTTGATAAATATAGAACATTCAAAAATCTATCTACTTACAATATACGACAAAGGAGAACAGCAAAACATTTCAGGAAAAGAAATAGAAATCTTAAAACGTAAAAACGGATTATAACTGTAGGTTTCAACCCACAGTTAGGCAAAATTCCAACAATTTGAATCAATTTTTAAGTTTAATTCCTATGCAGGCAAAATAAAATAAATAAAATAATAATTAACCAAAAAGTTTAAGTCCTCAAAGTCCTTTATGTCCTTTGCAGGCAAAAAAATAAAATAAATAAAATGATAATTAACAAAAAAAGTGCCTTTAGGCACGACCTTTTATTAACCGCTGGTTTTAACCTGCTGTTAACAATCGCAGCCGTACTATTTTTAACGGTTTCATGCGGACAGCAACAGTCAAAAACACAGAACAAAGCAACAATGCCAATCGACATCCATTCAATTGCCAAAATGCTTGCCGAACAAGTTCCTGAAATCAACGAAAAATACGACATTACCTATTCCAGCGACAACAACAGCGAAAAAGAGATAGACCTAAAACACTACCTCTATCGCTATACCAACAATGACAGCGAATATGACCGCAGAAAGTTGCAAATGTTTTGGTATGAGTTACCTACCGCTGATAAAGATTTGGTTTTTGTCAGTTATGTTGATGGTTCCGTATATGGTTTCCATCCTTGGCTGAAATGCTTTACTTTTGACCCAAAAACAAGCGCACTGAAGGAAACTGAAACCCCTTTCGTTATTCCTTCACCGCGTGAGTTCGACAAAGAAGAATTTGACGACACCAACGAATATTGGCGTTCCGAATTTAATATTTTGAACGATGGCAGTATAGTGATTTCCGCATCGCTATCAATGAACGCAACATGTTTAATGTTAGTGAATTGGAATAAAAATGACGGTTTCAAACTTTACAAACGCGGAATAAATATCTCTTACGGGACTCCCATCGAAGATGATTCAAACGCCGAACTATTCGTAAGAAACTTTATCCGACCTAACTTTCAACGTATCAACGCCATCGAAAAATGGAAATGGATAGACAAAAAAACCATCAGAGACAGAAGCCTCGAAGGAGCAAATATCGAATATTTCTATTCAAATGATGGTTTAGAAAAAATTGTTGTTTCTTGTTCTAACGAAAATAGTAATACCACTTACGAATATTACTTTTTGAATCACTATTTGTCGTTTGTTTTCTCTACGAAAAAAGAAAACAGTGGACAAGTTAAAGAACGTAGATGGTATATTAAAGAGGGTTTTTGTTTTAGAGGAATAGGCGATAATGGCAAATTACTTTCATTAGACGACGAAAACGTTCAATCCGACTTAATAAATGAAACAGAGCAGATTTTTGAATTAATAATAAAGAATTAGGAATTATAATGGAATACACAAAATTGAAATTTTTAAGTCCTCAAAGTACGTTAAGTTTTTCAACCACCCACCAAATCCTTTAAATCCTTTGCATACAAAATAGTAATAATTTAATAATAATAATATTTTTAAAATGAAACAGAATTTTTTTATAGTAATTATCGGCGTTTTGGCAACTGTTGCTTGTCAAAACAAATCTTCGGTCGAAACTCGTCATTATCATTGGATTGGCGAGGAGTACGAAGAAGTCATCATGGCGCAGCGGGGGAATGTCTTCCGCGGCGAATATATTGACCCCGGCTTTCAGGAACGCGCAAGTGTACCTATTGCGGGTATTATCGATACAGAAGGCAATGTGTACGGTGCCGGCTTTGATAGGAAAGACGGTACTCTTTATGGAAAGTTTACGGGCAAAATCACAGGCAATTCTTTTGAAGCAAATTGGAGTCCGCTGCCTAATGCTGCAAGTGAGCATCGAAGTTGGAATTTGATAAAGCAAAAACTGTCGCACGAAGTAGAACAGGAAATAAAAAAATACGACGATGCCTTTTATAATTGGCTATTTCCCGAATTGGAACTATGCACTTCACGCAGCGTACCCCAAGATAGAGAAACACCTTTTTTGCCCGAACAAATTGTTGTTGCCAGCGGACGCACCTACGGATACCAAATCGGCGAATGGGACATTAGAACACTCCGTTTAATGCAAGCAGCAAAAGCAAACGAGGTAGATTTTCATGTCCAAGTCGAAATAAATGGTTTGTTCTGGATAAAGATAGACATTCAGGGGACAGCACGATTAAATGGCAACTCTTTCCGTTACAAAGATAAAGGATATGAATTTGAAGTTGCTATTTATAATGATTTTGCTGTAATAACAACCATTAATGGCACTGTCGATTTGAGCGATTTTAAAGACCAAGACGTGATTTCATTCTCATTAGACGAGGTCTATCCATTGCTGCCTAAAGGATTTGTAGATAAGGAGTTCTATGAAATTAATTTTTATTGCGGCGGCGAGAATGACGCTAATATGAGCATGGAAGAGACCATCACAAAAGATATTCTATCCATGCCCGAAATGCAGTTTCCAAATGCCGCAATTATGATTGTTGACGGACCAACTGCCGACCAACCCTTTTTTGTCGTAAAAGCAGGAAGCAATATGGAAGGACATTTTGCCACAAGTTTCTGGCTCCGTGTTTATACCGCACCTGAATACGAAATCAAAATTTACGACATCATATCAAATAGCGATATGACATTGGAAGAGTGGCGTGACATTAACTCTGCAAACGCCGAGGCTTTATTAGTAGAATATGATGATTTACCCGAACTGGGAACACACAAAGAACGTGCATTTTGCATAAATGGAAAATGGGGATTGATCGAACCCGGAAACAACATCATTGTACCCGCCGAGTACGACGACATCGGAGTATTTAAAGGCGATTACGACGACAACAACAATTTTACAGGCAAAGGATTAGCAGCCGTCAAAAGAAACGGAAAATGGGGATTCATAAACAGAAAAAATGATTTGGTAATTCCCTACAAGTATGACCGTGTAGAACAAGACACCTGGGGCAGCAGATACAGAGGCGAAGTAGCATTTGTTGAACGAGACGGTTTATCTTTTTGGATAGACAATAACGGCAAGGAAAATGAACATGATTATTAGTGGTTAGTGGTTAGTAGGGGCAAACCTGCATGTTTACCCCTCAATGACTCTCCGTGTCTACTCAGCGTCTCTGTGTTACTCTGCGTAATTATTTTTTTGGTTATACAGAGTTGCACAGAGAATACACAGAGGTTGTTTCAGTGCAATGAAACCTTATTCTTACTTAATTCTATATTACCTGACCTCTGAGGAAATCAAAATGTCCCCATTTTATGAAATTTTTATTATCCTCTACTCTCCACATTCCATTAGGCGATGCACAGAATTTATTGAAATGAATGTGATGGTTGGTAGAAAATAATTTAAAAGCATAAGAATGCATTCTTTTAGGAATGCGACCGAATTACCATTAATATGAAAAGGCCTCAAACCATATTACTATTAAAATGAATAAATTCGAAAATCAGTCTTAACCGCGTATCACCCAAAATAAATTTTATAAAAGAAACAAAAATGCAATATTTCATTATTATTTACGTTTTTCAAAAAATACCTATCGTAAAAATGTTTATAAATGAAAAATAAATTTTGCCTGATTATTTTAATAGTTTCTATTACAAACCTTTATTCTGGCAAATCTTATGCTCAAAACCCTGAATTTGAACTAAAAGGTGTTGTCCAAACATCTGATGGTAAACCAATTAGCGATGTTCATATTTTATATTTAAAAGAAAGCAAAGGGTCAGTAACTAACGAACGAGGTGTTTTTTCAATATTATTACCTCAAAATTTCCCTATAGAACTGAAAACGAGTGCCATAGAATGGAAACAAGAAACATTTATCATCAATGAAATACCCAAAGAGCCTATTCTAATAAAATTGACACCCATGGAAAGAACCTTGGATCCCGTTGAAATAACGAGTACAGGGAAATCAACAATGCACGTTCATATCATTGACCCCGATTTTTTGAGACAATTACCATCTGCGTCGGGTCATAATATTGAAGGATTAGTTCGTTCCCAAATAGGAGTTTCGGGAAATAATGAATTAAGTTCGCAATATAGAGTTAGAGGAGGCAATTTTGATGAAAATTTGATTTATGTAAACGGTCAAGAAATATATCGTCCGTTTCTGATACATAGCGGGCAGCAGGAAGGGTTGAGTTTTGTGAATCCCGATTTAGTTGAATTTGTTGAATTTTCTGCGGGTGGCTTTGATGCAGGATATGGAGACAAAATGAGTTCTGTACTCGATATTAGGTACAAAAAACCTGAAAACATTGGTGGAAGTGCCTCAGTTGGTGTGCTCGGCGCAAACGCTCATATTGAAGGAACGGCACTGAAAAATAAATTTACATGGATAGCTGGAACTCGCTATAAAACAAATAAATACCTTCTGGGAACATTAGACGAAAAAGGTGAATATCAACCCGTTTTTGCGGATATACAAACTTTTTTTACTTATAAAGCAACCCCAAAACTTTCTTTTGAACTTCTTGGTTATTACTCCGATAACAAATACCATTTTATACCTCATATTAGATCTACATCATTCGGAACTGCAACAGAAGTGAAATTGCTCGAAATATATTTTGAAGGTCAAGAAAAAGATAATTTTCAAACTGGGTATAGCGCTTTTTCAGCAAATTTCAAACAATCTCCTAAAAATGATTATAAAATTACAGTTACCGCTTTTCGAACTTATGAAGAAGAGTCTTATGATATTATTAGTCAATATTGGCTCAAAGGAGTACTTGACCCTGATGAATCTCAAAATGAAGATAATTATTCAGAAGAAGGAATCGGCACAGGACTAAAACATGCACGTAATTCTCTTTTTGGAACTGTTGCAAGTGCAAATTTGCAAGCATCTCATAAAACAAGAATTGGAAATATCGAATGGGGTACAATTTATCAATACGAAAATTTTAAAGATAAAATTCATGAATGGGAAATGATTGATTCTGCATTTTATTCAATTCCGAGAACTCACGACAAAATTGTGCTATCTTACTTTAAATATGGTCAAAACACTATTGAAAACCATAGAACGTCAGCGTTTGTTAAAAACAGATTTTCCACCCGTATCAGTGCAAGCAGTTTGATAATAGATGCCGGAATTAGAGGTAGTTATGCTACATTTAACGATGAATATATTATAAGTCCCCGAATATTAATGACTTACCTTCCGCCGCAGGGAAATAATTACCGTCTCAGACTTGCGGCAGGATATTATTATCAGCCCCCATTCGTTAAAGAATATAGGTTTCCAGATGGTACTTTAAATAAAAATCTTAAATCACAAAAATCTCTCCAGATAGTTTCGGGAATTGATTATTTCTTTTTTTGGAGTGAGCGACCTTTTAAGTTCACTACTGAAGTATACTATAAGAAATTTGACAATCTAATTTCTTATCAGGTCGACAACGTTAGGATTATCTATAGTGGTGAAAATGACGGACATGGATACGCAAGAGGTATAGATTTCAAACTAAATGGTGAATTAGTTCCGGGCGAAGAATCGTGGATTACCCTTTCTTTAATGAAAACCGAAGAAGATTTATGGAACGATGTTTATTTGAATCCTCAAACAGAAGGAACGCCCGGTTATATTCCGCGACCATCCGACCAAAGATTTAATTTTTCAATGTTTTTACAAGATTATTTGCCTTCATTACCCGAATTTAAAGCACATCTAAGTTTCTTTTGGGGAACAGGACTCCCTTACGGACCGCCAAATTCTCCAAGATATTTTTCTACATTCAGAAGTCGAGCATATAGGAGAGTCGATTTGGGGATGTCTTATGATTTATTGTCAATCAGCACAATAGCAAATGGTTTCGGAAAATACCTCAAAAATTTTTGGATAGGTGTCGAAATTTTTAATCTTTTCGATATAAATAATACAATCTCTTATTCGTGGGTAAATGATATTCAAGGTGCACAATATGCAGTACCTAATTATTTGACATCCAGAAGGTTAAATTTTAAAATCTCTACAAAATTTTAGCTCTTACACAAAAGAATGAATTAATGAAATGACAAAATGTCCTCTTTTTATAAAATATTTATTCTCCTCTAATCAACATTTCCATTAATAAGGTAAGAATAAGACACTAATTAAAACAAAATTATTATCTATGTACCTAACATAAATATGCAGATACTATTTTTTTGACGGTCAGTAATGGTAATGAGTTTACCTCAGCCATTGAAATTACTCTAAACTTGTATCCTCAACAAGAACAAGATTATCTTTAAAGTCAACCAATAACTCCCTGATTTCTTGTAATTTTTTTATTACTTCAAAATTGTGTATGGTATTTTCCTTATTTTCTTTTAATTTTTTTTCTGCACCTTTTAATGTCAACCCTTTTTCTTTGACAAGATGATAAATAAGATGAAAATTATCAACATCCTGAGGAGTAAATAGTCGGTTTCCTTTTTTGTTTTTGTGAGGTTTTATAATATCGAACTCTTTTTCCCAAAAACGAATAAGAGAAGTTTTTACTTTAAACATATCAGCGACCTCGCCGATGGTATAGTACAATTTTTCTATTTTTGGCTCTTTGTAGGGCATACATTTTAGTATTCAGTAGTTAGTATTCAGTTGTTAGTAGTTAGTATTCAGTTGTTAGTGAATGAGTGAATAAGTAAATGAGTGAATAAGTATTTTCAATTCGTAAAAAATATTTTTTAGTTATCAGTTTTTAGTTGTCAGTAGTCAGATAATATCTAAACCTTGCACACTATACTCTATACACTACACTCTATACTCTATACTCTATACTCTATACTCTATCAATCAAACGCTTGATTGTTGATGGAAGAAAATTTAATCATCTCTTCAAATTGTTGGTCGGTAATATCCATAAATACGTAATGTTCAGGATTCACGGGTATGCCTTTGACATGTACTTCGTAATGCAAATGAGGAGATGTTGATTTTCCTGTACTTCCAACAAAACCAATAATATCACCCCTTTTAACTTTTTGACCTGGATAAACGTTAAAGTCGGTGAGGTGCGCATAAATAGTTTTATATCCGAAACCGTGATTAATTATAATATGTTTTCCAAAACCCCAAGAAGAGACTTTTATTTCATCCACAACTCCATCTCCTGTGGTAAAAACGTTGGTTCCTGGATGCGCAGGATAATCAATTCCATAGTGCATTTTTTGTGTTTTGTAATGTGGGTCGATGCGCCAACCAAAGCCGGATGACTTTCTTAGCCAATCCTTTCCAGCAATTGGCAGTATTGCAGGAATAGAACGCAACATTTCTTCGTGTCTTTGCGCTAAACTTGCTATTTCGTCAAAAGATTTTGATTGGACATAAAGTTGATTCATAATAATATCTAACTTTTTGGAAGTATGGACAACTAAGTCAGCGTTGTCTAAATTTTCAAGGTAGTCGTACCTGTTTACTCCACCAAAACCTGCTAATCTAACGGCATTTGGAATGGAATCTGCCTGATAGATAATTCTATAAATGTTTTCGTCACGCAGTTGAACATCTTCCAAAACAAGTTGTACTTGGTCAAATTTTTGATTCAAAATTTCATATTGAGCAATTAAACGAGAATTTTCACGCAGTAGTTTTCGCTCTTTTGGACTGTCAAAAAAATGTAGAAATAGGAAAAAAATCAAAACCCCCAAAACAAGGGATGATGCCGTAAATAAAGAAATTTGAGACAAATAATATTTGATGTCTCTTTTTACTCGGTGATAACTTAATGTTTCCGAGTTGTAAACATACTTAACTTTCATAATACCAAATAATTATATCAAAACATGTAAATAATAATCTAAAAATTTTGCGCAAAAAACAATTTTTTAATTATACTTTTGACAAAAATCATTAATTTTGCAAAAAAATTTAACACTGCTTTAACGAATATATTTTAAAAATGTTTCATTTTTTTGATAAAAATTATGTTAAAAAATATTAACAAAAAGCTAACAGTATGACAGCCAATGAATTAAGAAAAAGTTTTCTTGATTTTTTTTCTAAAAAATTTCATAAAATTTTACCATCTGCCCCGATGGTCATCAAAAATGATCCTACTTTGATGTTTACAAATGCAGGAATGAATCAATTTAAGGATATTTTTTTGGGGAATGTTCCTATAACCACCCAGCGAGTTGTCAATTCTCAAAAATGTTTACGTGTTTCGGGTAAACACAACGACTTGGAAGAAGTTGGTTACGATACCTATCACCACACAATGTTCGAAATGCTCGGAAATTGGTCTTTTGGAGATTATTTTAAAAAAGAGGCTATTGAGTTTGCATGGGAATATCTTACCGAAATTCTACATATTAATAAGGAGTTATTGTATGTTACAATTTTCGAAGGGAATAGTGAAGAAAATGTGCCAGTTGACGAGGAGGCATACAATTGTTGGAAAAAAATTGTCCCCGAAAATAGAATTTTAAAATGTTCTAAAAAAGATAATTTTTGGGAGATGGGAGATACCGGTCCGTGCGGTCCTTGTTCAGAAATTCATATTGATTTACGAGACGAAACACACCGCAAAGAAATTCCGGGTGAAAATTTGGTAAACCAAGATAATCCCCAAGTGATTGAAATTTGGAATCTTGTTTTTATTCAATTTAATCGAAAGGCAGACGGTACATTGGTAGAACTACCACAAAAACACGTAGATACAGGGATGGGCTTCGAAAGATTATGTCGTGTTATTCAAAAAAAATCATCAAATTATGATACAGATATTTTTCAACCAATTATTCAAAAAATTGCCGAAGTTACTAATATTGAATATGGAAAAAAAGATGAAAAAGATGTTGCAATGCGCGTCATTGCTGACCATATTCGAACTATTTGTTTTTCGATTGCAGACGGACAATTACCTTCTAACAATAAAGCAGGGTACGTTATACGCCGAATTTTGCGCCGTGCCGTGAGATACGCATACACTTTTTTGAATGTCAGAACTCCTTTTATGGAAAATATTTTTCCCGCACTTTTAGAAACCCTCGGCGATGCATATCCCGAATTGGAAAAAAATGAAACTCTTATCAAAAAAGTGATTTTCGAAGAAGAAGATTCTTTTTTGAGAACACTCGCAACGGGTATTAATCTGTTAGACAAAATTATAGATGATAACAAAAAACAAAATAATAATATTGTTGATGGAAAAGTTGCCTTCGAACTTTATGATACCTTTGGTTTTCCGTTGGATTTAACCGAACTTATCCTAAAAGAACATTCTTTGATTGTTGATAAAATCGGATTCGACAAAGAGATGGAAGCACAAAAAGAGAGGGCACGAAAAGATTCAACCGTTGAATCTGAAGATTGGATACAACTTTGCACAAATAATACAAGCAATTTCATTGGTTATGACCATCTTAATACTAAAATTAAAATTATTCGTTACCGAAAAGTAAAAGCAAAAAACAAAGAACTATACCAATTAGTTTTTGATAATACGCCATTTTTTGCAGAAAGTGGTGGTCAAATTGGTGATATCGGATATATTGAAACAAATGGCGAAAAAACTAAAATTATTGATACAAAAATTGAAAATAACCTTTTCATCCACGTTTCAGAACAGTTGCCATCAAATATTGAAGCAGATTTTATTGCAGTTGTAGATTCAGAACGGCGTCAAAAAACTGCAAATAATCATACTGCTACTCACTTGTTACACAAAGCTTTACGTGAAATTTTGGGTAATCACGTTGAACAAAAAGGTTCATTAGTTCATTCCGACTATTTACGTTTCGATTTTTCTCATTTTGAAAAAGTATCAGAAGATGATTTGACAAAAGTAGCGAGATTAGTAAACAGCGATATAAGAAAAAATTTGCCTTTGGTCGAAAATCGTGAAATACCTATCCAAAAAGCAAAAGAGATGGGTGCAATGGCTCTTTTTGGTGAAAAATATGGCGACACCGTTAGAACTATTTCTTTTGGAGATTCCTGCGAACTGTGCGGCGGAACTCACGTAAAAGCAACGGGAGAAATTGGTTTTTTTAAAATAATTAGTGAAGGCTCAATTGCTGCTGGAATAAGACGTATTGAAGCAGTTTCCGGACTTCACGCCGAAATGATGATTGAAGGTCAAACTTTAATTTTTAAAGAAGTTGCACAACTGTTTAAAAACAACCTCAATATCAGGAAGAATGTAGAAAATCTGCTCCGCGAAAATTCAGAACTTGTGAAACAATTAACAAGCCATGGTCAAGCAATTATGAATATCGAACAGCGAAGTCTTTTAGATAGCGCTGATATTATTGACAATATAATGATTATCAGTGCTAAAATAAAACCAATTTTTGTAAATCATTTAAAAGAATTTGCATTTAAATTGCGCACCGATGCCCCTCAAGAAATGGTTGCCGTTCTGGGAGTAGAATTTGACGGAAAAGCAACCATTGCAATAATTCTCAGCGAATCATTAATAGATAAAAAAGGATTGAACGCCGTTGAAATTATAAAAACAATTTCCAAAGAGATTGGTGGCGGCGGCGGTGGACAACCCTTCTTTGCCACAGCAGGTGGAAAAAATCCTGCGGGAATAGAAAAAGCAATTGATATGGCAGTGGGGATGATAAAGGAAAAAATATAGCCATTAGTCAGGTTCCTGCAAATTTACCTCTTTACATAATTCCTCGTTCAAAGGAGCGATAAATTTTAAAAAATCTTCCATTTCCGCTTCTTTAATAGGTTCTACGGGAGGCGCATCTACTTTAAGCGGGTCAACGGGGCTACCATTTTTAAAAATACGAAAATCTAAATGTGGACCTGTTGCTAAGCCCGTTTTGCCTACATATCCTATTAAATCACCCTGTCTAACGGAACTTCCTTTGTTTAATCCTTTTGCAAAACCCGACAGATGCATGTAAACCGACGTATAAACGCTGTTATGCTTAATTTTGAGGTAGTTACCTCCTCCTTTGCTATCCCACGCTTTCTCAATGATATGTCCATCTCCAATGGCATATACGGGAGTCCCTTCGGGTGCGGCATAATCAACGCCATGATGAGGACGGCTAATTTTTAATATAGGATGATAGCGACTATGACTGAAACGACTACTTATCCTTGAAAAATTTAATGGCGCTTTTAAGAATGCTTTTCGTAAACTTTGTCCATTCTCATCAAAAAATCCCCAAATTGTATCTTGTTCATATTGAAAAGCAAAAAATTCTTTTCCTCTATGATTGAACAAAGCAGCATGAATAGTTTTAATGCCTACGGAATTTCCTTCCACAAATATTTCATCAAAAATGACTCTAAAGTAATCACCTTTTTCGATGCCAAAAAAATCTACTGTCCAAGCGTAAATATCAGATAGTTGCACGGCGAGCATTGGATTAAGTTCGTTTTCTTTCATTGCATTCCATAAAGAAGAGGAAATTTCTCCTGCGCCAATTGTGCGAATAATTTCGATAGGTTTTTGTAGCCGAGTAACAATACCGCTATCATTCAGTTCCATTATCAGAAAGTCAATATTGTCGATTTCATATATAAAGTATGCGGGTTTTTCTAATAAATCAGAATTTGTTGGTAAATTGTAGAGAAACGTGTAATTATTGCCTGCTCTGATACGTTTTACGTCAAAAAGAGGTTTACAATTATTTGCAAGTAGTTGAATTACTGAATAGTCCACGTTTCGAGACAAAAGAATTGAAGCAAGGTTTTCATTTCGTTTTACTATATCTTGCTCTACATAAAAAGAATCCTCTATAAAACCATAAATCATTGGCGGAGGCGGCAATAAAGTAAAATCTTCAATAAGAGATAAATCCTCAATAGCGGACTTGTCGCGATATTTTGCAATAAAATATTTTGATAACAAAAAGATGGTAACAAACAACAAGGTAGAAACTACTACGATTAACGGTATAACTATTTTTTTCTTCATAAAACTAATTTAATTTATGTAACTTTTTCATAATGAACAAATTATAAGTACCAAGTTCTACTGATAAATATTTTGCAAAGAAAAACATTAATTATTAATTATCAAAAAAAAATTTCAAAAATATGCATTATTTTTATTTTTTGATAAAGAAATTTTACTACTTTTGCATTTTCAAATTCATAAAAATCATTCAAAATGAGAAAAATTTTTTTATTTTTACTTTCAATTACACTAATGACAAGTTGTAATATAAAACAAGAAGAAACCTTGAGTCGTTTGGTGTTAAGTGACTCAATATTGAACGAAACCATCTCTGCCTTACAATCTCAAAATCCAGATTGTTCACCCGAGTTCATTGAGCGTGGTGTACGGCATGCAAGTTCATTGTGGTGGGCTACTGATGGCAACGAAAACGAGTTCAAAACCTTTTGTTTAGAAAATTTCGTGGCATCAGATGAAGAGCGTTCGAAACTATTTGAAAAATTAGACAACTATTTTGAAACGCTTTTTGGTCATTTTAATTGGATGAGCCTCAAATTACAAGTGCCTGTTCATCTCAAATACGATGAAATTTTGCCTGTTGATGAAATGTTTAGCGGCTACAATCCGAGCGCACATCTTCTTAATGATTTGTATGACAATAAGATAGCATTTATTGTCGCACTTAATTTCCCGTTCTATTCTTTACAAGAAAAAGAAGATCAAGGCAAAAATTGGTCTCGCAAAGAGTGGGCATACTCCCGAATGGGCGATATTTTTACCTCTCGTATTCCTTCCGAGTTAGGACAAAACTTCGCAAAAGTACAAGCCGAAACTGATATCTACATTTCGCAGTACAACATTCATGCAGGAAAACTTATTAATGAAGAAGGTGTAAAAATTTTCCCGGATGATATGGTACTTTTATCTCATTGGAATTTGCGCGATGAAATAAAAGCAAATTATCCGTTAGAAGAGATTGGCCTCGAAAAGCAAAAAATGCTCTATCGTGTTATGTGTCACATCATTGAGCAGACAATTCCTCAAAACGTCATCGATAATCCAAATTTAGATTGGCATCCATACACCAATGAGGTATCGCAAAATGGAACCAAAGAAGAAGCCCAGCCCGAACCCGATACCCGTTATCAAAAACTTTTAGATAATTTTATTGCTTTGAAGGCTATGGATGAGTTTTCTCCGTTGAATACATATATTCGCAGACATTTCGAAGCCGATATGGAAATTGCACAGCCACAAGTGGAAGAATTATTTGTGAAATTTATGAGTTCCGACGTGTTGAAAGAAATAGGAAAACTTATTTCCAATCGTTTAGGACGTGATTTACAGCCATTTGATATATGGTATGACGGTTTTAAAGCGCGCAGCACAATTAACGAAGATTTGTTAAGTGAAAAAACTCGCAAACTTTATCCCGAAGCAGATGCTCTTGAAAAAGATATTCAAAATATACTAATAAAATTGGGCTATAGCAAAGAACGTTCAAAAGAAATTAGCGATAAAATAACTGTCGAACCCGCTCGGGGCTCAGGACATGCTTGGGGAGCAGCAGTTAAAGGAATGAAATCCTATCTCAGAACACGAATACCTGACAATGGAATGGATTACAAAGGATACAATATTGCGGTACACGAATTAGGACACAACGTAGAACAAACAATTTCTCTCTACGATATGGACTATTATATGATGAACGGCGTTCCAAATACCTCATTTACAGAAACATTAGCATTTATTTTTCAGCGGAGAGACCTCTTTTTATTAGATATTAATGACCCAAATCCCTTAAATGAAGCCTACAGAACACTTGATTTAGTTTGGTCTGCTTATGAAATTATGGGCGTTTCGCTTTTAGATATGCGTGTTTGGAAATGGCTATATGAAAACCCGAACTGCAATAAAACTGAACTAAAAGAGAATGTTATCCGTATTTCAAAAGAGATTTGGAGCGAATATTATGCACCCGTTTTTGGCATAGATAACTCCCCCGTTTTAGCAATTTACAGTCACGCAATTAGTTACCCGCTATATCTTTCGGCGTATGCCTACGGACATATTATTGAGTTTCAAATTGAACAATATTTAAAAAATAACAATTTTGCTCAAACTGTAGATAGAATTTATCAACTGGGCAGATTAACGCCAAATCATTGGATGAATCAGGCTGTTGGCTCTGATATAGATATTATGCCGATGTTAGAAGCAGGTAGAGAGGCGTTGGAAAAAGTTTTGTAATCAATCAATTTTAGAACTCTTTACAAGGTGCAAACTTGACAGTCGCAATTTTGTATCGTAACAACCTTATTTTTTTACAAAACAATAGTACGACATGGCTTACTAACCGCCTTAGTAGAAAATAAGAACATAACAAACCGACCTTATTTCCTTATTTTCAATGTATTAATTAATAAGGTAATAAGTCCCACAATATCCTTTGGATATTTTAGGACAAGACACCTAAAATAAATCCATTAAAATTTATTCAATCGGCTTAATCGGTCATTCCGCCCCAAAATTTATATCTTTTTGCATAAAATAACATTTTTTTTGTAATTATTTGCGTAAAAAAAACTATTTTTGCCCGCTTAAATTATCATAAATTTTTTGGAATAATAACAATAATAAAACGAAACAAGATGAAAAAGAACTATTTTTTTACAGGATTAATAGCAATTCTGTTCGCAACAACGCAATCATTTGCGCAAATAAACTCAGGCGGAACTCCGCCAAGTTTTGAATTTGAAACAAAAGGTTTAACAGTAAATGCTGAAGTAAACCTGCCTATTGATTTTGACGTAATCGAATTACGTCTCGAAGATGCAGAATTAGAAAATGCGGGGCATCCACCGCGAGTGGGAAAAATTATCCCCGCTAATTTGACTACTAACAATTCAGGCGAATGGACTACACTGCCAAACGGAACAGATATTTGGCGTGTAAGTATTATTGCAGACGAAGCATTAGCCATAATGCTAACATACGATAAGTTTGAAATTCCTGACGGTGGAAAATTGTTTATCTATAACATCGACAGGTCGCGCGTTCTTGGCGCATATACCGAAGAAAATAATCCAAAGCGTGCTGAATATGCGACCGAATTTATCTGGGGAGACCATATTATCCTTGAATATGTGCCGCCGACAAATCATGATTTTGAATCGCCAATTACCATTTCAGGAGTTGTTTATGGGTATAATCATTTATATACTGTAACAAAAGAGGGACATACGAGGATAGATTTTGGTGGTTCAGGTTCATGCATGGTAAACGTTAAATGCCCCGAAGGAGATGATTGGATTGACCAAAGAAGAGGAGTAACAAGAATTGTAACTCCGATGGGTAGTGGCTACTACCTCTGTAGCGGAACAATCGTAAATAACACTGCATTTGACCTCGACCCACTTCTTTTGAGCGCATATCACTGTTTTGCAAATATTTCATCACTATTAAATCAAACAATTTATTATTTTCAATATGAGCATCCTGAGTGTATAGGTCGTTCTGACCCGACAGTTCCAACCGTTACAGGTGCAACAATGTTAGTAAACATACCGTTACACCAAGGTTCAGATGGTAGTTTATTGCGTCTTAATGAAATTATTCCCGAATCATATAACGTTTATTATAATGGATGGGACAGAAGGGATCAAATTTCGCCGAATGGAGTTGGTATTCACCATCCGAGAGGGGATATTATGAAAATATCAACTTATAATACTCCCTCACAATCAACAGGTAACATTCTTTTTGATATAGGAATAACTGCTACTAATTCAAATTGGCTTATTTATTATTCTGAAACTCAAAACGGTCATTCAGTTGTGGAAGGTGGCTCATCGGGGTCGCCGTTGTTTGATAATAACAGGCGTGTTGTAGGTACGCTTTCAGGGGGAAACTCAACGTGCAGTAGCGTTTTTGGACAAAATATTTATGGCAAATTGTGGTATCATTGGGACCAAAGAACGCAAGAAAACCAAAAAATGCAACATTATTTAGACCCCATTAATAGCGGTGTCGAATATATTGATGGAACATACACGGTTTCGGCTATTCCAATAATCACCACAACCTTTTTACAAGACGGAAGCATTGACGTTACATACAATCAAACATTAACAGTTTCTAGTTTGGAAACCGTTACGTGGAGTGTTATCAGCGGTAATTTGCCTGACGGTTTAAGCATTTCTTCTACAGGAATTATTTCAGGAACACCCGAAGTGGAAGGCATATTTAATTTTACCGTACAGGCTACAAATAGCGAAGGTAGCGGCACAAAAGCACTGACAATTACAATAACTGATTGCGCTTCGATTAATATATATCCTTATTTTCAGGGTTTTGAAGAAAATGGCGCATCCTTTCCCGATTGCTGGACGCAAGAGTATATTACAAATCTTAGGTCTTGGACTATTGTTAGCAATAATAATGTAGGAAGTCCCTTTGAAGGCTTATTTATGGCGCAATTTAAAAACGAATCGTCATCATCAGACGTAACCAAATTGATTACTCCTCCTTTAGACTTAACAGGATTGGGCAATCCACAGTTAAATTTTTGGCTTGCACAACAAAATTTTGATGGCGAGCAAGATGAATTAAGAGTATATTACAAAACCATGTCGGCTGATTCGTGGAAATTATTAGCAACGTACACAAATGATATTAATGCATGGAGTGAAAAAACTATTGATTTACCAAATCCATCCCCAAATTATTACATTGCTTTTGAAGGTACGGCAAAAGGGGGACATGGAATTGTATTAGACAATATTAAAATAGTGAGTTTATTTGATTCAGGAAACGGTACTGCAACAGACCCATATATCATTACGACCCCTGCTCAACTTGCACAGTTGGCAACTTATGTAAACGCAGATAACGAGGATTTCAACAGTAAACATTACAAACTTGGCAATGACCTTGACCTCAGCGACTATCAGCAAGGCGAAGGATGGATACCAATTGGAACGTATGCCTCACCAGATAATGGAGTATTTAAAGGCGTTTTCGACGGCGACAATCATAAAATTAGTGGGTTAAAAATTAACACAAATTATACATCTTACATAGGGCTATTTGGTTATGTTTATGGTGGAACAATTAAAAATCTAGGAATAGAGAATGCTGATATTGTTAGAAATTCAACTCCTACTATGGCTTACGCAGGTATATTTGCCGCTGTTATTTCCAATAGTACAATTTCAAACTGCTATTCAACAGGAACGATAAGCGCTATTTCTATTAGTATTAGAAACACTAGAGTCGGTGGAATTGTTGGAGAAATGAATAATAGCTCTATTTCTAATAGTTTTTCAATTGCAACAGTAAACGCCTCGGCTTCTTATTATGCTGATGCGGGAGGAATAGTAGGATACATTGGCTTAAACTCTTACAGTTTTATATCAAACTGCTATTCGGCAGGTGCAATTAGTGCTAATGGCAATTCTACTGTTAGTGCGGGTGGAGTTGCGGGTTACATTTATGCCACTGAATTATTGAATTGTGCAGCACTTAACCCAAGTATTGCATGTAATAGTTCTGCAAGTAATTGGTACGCTTTTGGGCGTGTAGTTGGGAGAAACAACGGTACTCTTGCCAATAATACTGCTTTTGAGAGTATGTTAAATCCAACAGGAGGCACAACATGGAACAACATTGGAGAAGCAAGCCTTGATGGAGTAAATATTTCTAAAGCACAAATTCATGCAGACGGCTCTCTTGGCAGTAGATTTACCACAGAAAATGGATGGATAACACAAAATGGTAAACTTCCCGGATTACAAGAGGTTGTTCAAATGCCCGAACATTTAAGACTGCCCGGTTTACCTTATATCGATACAAATAGTTTACCCGATGGCGAAGTTGGTGCACAATACGTTCAAATATTGGTTGCAACGGGAAATACTCCATTAACGTGGTCACTTGAGTCGGGTAGTTTGCCACCAGGACTAATCTTCGCCACAGAAGATGCTACCATTCAGGGAATACCAACAACAGCAGGAACATACAACTTTACAATTAAAGTATCCAACAATTTGGGAGATGACTTTTGGGATTATACAATAGAAATAAACAGAAATCTGTATATAACAACAACATCCCTCCCGAATGGAATGTCAGGTGTTGAATATAATCAAACTTTGACATCTACAAGCAACACGCCCGTAACGTGGACCATTGAAACAGGAAGTCTGCCAACAGGCTTAACTCTTACAAACGAAGGACAAATTACAGGTACATCATCTGTTTCGGGTACTTTTGTGTTTACAGTTAAAGCGGAATCATCGTGGGAAATTGATACTAAGGCACTTTCCATAACAACAAAATATATTTTTATTACAACAGGAAATCTTCCTGCAGGTGAAGTAGGAACTAATTATTACACAACACTTAACGCTGACGGTAACGAACCAATTACATGGGAATTGGAAACAGGAATTTTGCCACCGGGTTTAAATATTTCTACTGACGGTACAATATCAGGTTTGCCAACAACAGCGGGAACATATAAATTTACCATCAAAGCAACTAATGATTTAGATTTTGACTCAAAATTTTTTCCAATAACAATAATAAAAAATCTATATATCACCACGGAATCACTTCCGAACGGCGAGGCAAATACATATTACAGCCAAATCCTGTCAGCAACAAGTAATTCACCCATAACATGGACAGTAATATCAGGAAATCTACCAACAGGAATAACACTATCTTCGGACGGTGAAATTTCAGGAATACCAACAAATTTTGGTACATTTAACTTTACAGTTCAAGCCTTATCTTCGTACGAAATTGAAACAAAAGAATTTACACTGATAATAATAAATAATCCAAAAATAATAACTGCAAATTTACCCAACGGATTTGTAGATTATTCATATAGTATAATACTCGAAGCAACAGGAAATACACCAATATCATGGACCATAGAAACAGGCAACCTGCCTTCAGGATTATCACTTTCAGAAACAACAGGTATAATATCAGGAATTCCAACATCCATAGGCGATTTTTATTTCTCTATTAAGGCAACTAACAACGTAGGTAACGACACACAAGATTTTGTAATTCAGGTATTTACAGGAGATGGTTCTGAAACATATCCTTATTTAATTGCAACTGCCGAAGACCTTGTTTGGTTGGCTACCGTTGTAAATGCTAATCACACAATATATAACAACAAACATTACAAACTAATAAATGATATAGACCTTTCAGATTACCAATCTGGTGATGGCTGGACACCAATTGGAAGATACAGTAGTTATGATAATAATCCATCTTTTAAAGGAGTGTTTGACGGAAATAACAAAAAAATTACCGGACTGAAAATTAACACGACTTCTTTGGATGCAATAATTGCTGTCGGATTGTTTGGCTTTATAGAGGGTGGAACTATTAAAAATCTTGGCGTGGAAAATGCAAATATAGTAATGGAAGGTACTTCTTTTAGTAGTAATGTTTACGCAGGTATAATAGCAGGCATCGTCGAAACAAACAGCACAATATCAAATTGTTATTCAACGGGAACAGTAGCTGCTTCTTCTGATCGTAGTGCTTACGCAGGTGGAATTGCAGGATACATTTACGGCTGTACAATGTCAAATTGCTATTCTACAGCCTCGATATACGCCAATTCCCTTTCAAATCCTTACGGTGGTGCTTATGCAGGCGGAATAGCCGGAGTGATGTATTCAAACACATCAAATTGTTACTCTATTGGAACAATAAGCGCAAATTCTAATATCACCTACGCTTATGCGGGTGGAATAGCGGGATCCAAATCAGGTACATTGTCGAACTGTGTTGCACTTAATCCTATAATTAACTGTACGGGAAATACCAAAAACTTTGGTCGTATTACCGGAAGTAACGAAGGAACACTTACCACAAACATTGCTTTTGCTGAAATGTTAAATACTGACGGAGATGTTTCATGGAACAACAAAGGAGCAACAAACATTGATGGCGCTGATATTAATAAGGCGCTGATTAATTCAGATGGCACTCTCGGTGGTAGGTTTACTGCCGAAAACGGTTGGACTACTCAAAACGGTAAATTGCCCGGACTATTTGGCGAAACAGTTGATATGCCCGAACATTTGCTGTTTCTACCCGGCGCTCCCGAAATAACTTCTGAAACATTACCTGTTGCGAAATCTAATGTTGAATATAACTATACTTTTACCGCTAACGGAAATCAGCCAATTACATGGACGATTTTTGAAGATGATAATCATTATTTACCTGTGGGATTAACCTTATCGCCGTCAGGAGTAATTTCAGGAGCAGCAACAATTTATGGTATTTTTATCTTTTACGTAAAAGCCGAAAACACACTTGGCAGCGACATAAAAGAATTTTCGATTGAAGTAATACCAAATATGGAAGGAGACGGAAGTGAACCCTATCCGTATATAATCACTGCACCCGACCAACTTGCATGGTTGGCGGCTGTTGTAAATGAAAATAATGCAGCATATAACAACAAGTCTTATAAACTTGGAAATAATATTGACCTTTCCGACTATCAATCAGGCGAGGGCTGGATATCAATTGGACGTTTTGTTAATTATAGTACTAATACTTCATTCTTTTATGGTGTTTTTGACGGAAATAACAAGAAAATTACAGGTTTAAAAACTACTACAACTTCTATTTCATACGGAGGGTTGTTCGGTAACGTAAATGGAGGCACAATTAAAAATCTTGGTATCGAAAATGCGGAAATTGTTGTCAATGGTTCCTTTACGACTTATGCAGGTATTATTGCAGGAAATATCGGCTCAAATAGTACAGTTTCAAACTGCTATTCAACGGGAACGGTAACTGCTAAACCTACTGGTTATTATTATCAAGTTTATGTAGGTGGAGTGGTGGGACAGGTAGGCACGAATAGCACAGTTTCAAACTGCTATTCAACAGCAACAGTAACTGCAACTTCTTCTTCTAACTCTAATGCTTATGCAGGCGGAGTGGTAGGAACCATTGGCTCCAACGGCACATTATCGAGTTGTTATTCAACAGGAACGGTAACCTCAAATTCTACCACTCATAGTGCATTCGCTGGTGGTATTGTAGCGTACAACCACGGAACAGTATCAAACTGTGCTGCTCTTAATCCCAAAATTAATAGTTCAAGTAATAACCAATACATTGGTCGTGTTTTAGGAGGCAACAGCGGAACGATTACCTCAAACATTGCTTTTGTTAATATGTTAAACTCAAACGGTAACTCAATATGGAATAATATTGGCGCTTCAGACCTTGATGGAGAGAGTATTTCTAAAGAAGAAATATATGCAGATGGCACTTTCGGTGGTAGGTTCACTGCTGAAAACGGATGGACTACCCAAAATCATAAACTACCCGGACTATTTGGCGAAACAGTTGCAATGCCATACCATTTAATAATTTCTGGTGCTCCATTTATAACAACATTAACACTTCCCAACGGCTTAATTGATACAAATTACTATCAAACTCTTACTGCAACGGGAAATACACCAATAATATGGACTCATGTGAGTGGGAATTTGCCCGATGGCTTGTCGCTTTCACAATCAGGAATAATTTCAGGAATACCCACAACCGAAGGAACATTCACTTTTTATGTAAAAGCAGAAAATGCAGCGGGCAGCAACATAAAAGATTTTTCAATAGTAATATACAATGCACCTGAACCTCCTATTATAATTACTGACAGCCTGTCAGATGGAATTGTTGGAGAGACTTATAGCGAAATAGTTGAAGCAACAGGAGATGAGCCAATTACTTGGACTCACGAGAGTGGAAATTTGCCCGATGGCTTGTCTCTATCACAATCAGGAATAATTTCAGGAATACCAACAACCGAAGGAACTTTTATTTTTACTATAAAAGCAGAAAATGCAGCGGGCAGCGACATCAAAGAGTTTACAATAGTAATACACAATGCACCCGAACAACCTGTTATAATTACCGACAACCTGTCAGACGGAATAGTTGGAATGCCTTATAGCGAAATATTTGAAGCAACAGGCGATGAACCAATTATTTGGACTTATGAGAGTGGAAATTTGCCCGATGGGTTGTCTCTATCACAATCAGGAATAATTTCAGGAATACCCACAACTGAAGGAACTTTTATTTTTACTATAAAAGCAACTAATGTTGTATTTTATGATGAAAAAGAATTTTCAATAGTAATATACAATGCACATGAACCTCCTATTATAATTACCGACAACAACCTGTTAGATGGAATGGTTGGAGAACCTTATAGCGAAATAGTTGAAGCAACGGGAGATGAGCCAATTACTTGGACTCATGAGAGTGGTAATTTGCCTGATGGCTTGTCTCTATCACAATCAGGAATAATTTCAGGAATACCCACAACCGAAGGAACTTTTATTTTTACTGTAAAAGCAGAAAATGCAGCGGGCAGTGACTCAAAAGAATTTACAATAAAAATTACTAACTTAGGTATTGACGGCAACTCACAACAACAAACTTTAACCGCTTGGTTACAAAACAACGAATTACATATTAACGGATTGATAATCAACCAAAAATGGAGTATTTATAATGTTTCAGGTGTTCTAATTTATGAAGAAATTGCAAATAAACCATTTTCGAATTATAAATTTCAAATTACCAATGGAATATATATTATTAGGCAGGGTAGTAGGGTTGTTAAAGTGGTGAATAAGTAGATATTAGAGTTTAGAGTGTAGATATGTAGCGACAAGGCATGCCTTGTCGAAATTATAATTGTAGTGTCAAACCTGCGTGTTTGCCCAAATAAAAAATATATATAAAAAAATAATGATTAACCAAAAAAAAAGTGCCTTTAGGCACGACCCTTTATTAACCGCTGACTTTAGTCTGCGGTCATTGGTGCTTTCTTTGCGTTCACAACTTTGCGCCTTTGCGTTTAAAAAAGTGAATGAGTGAATGAATAAAAAAATAAAAGAGATAAAACCTTATTTTTTTACAAAAAGACCTTAGCAGCAGTAATTAGTGGCTAAATATTTTTAACAACTATGACGGAACAGGAAATAAATAACCTATTGACAACACTTCGTTCGATGAAGAACGAGACGGAAATTGTCGAATTTAAGGAAGCAAAAAACACCTATGAATTTTCTAAATTGGGAAAATACTTTTCGGCACTTAGCAACGAGGCAAACCTGCAAAGAAAACCTTACGCATGGTTAGTATTCGGGATTGTTGACAAATCACATAAAATTGTTGGGACTCAATATCGTAACAATCAGAAGGATTTGCACAGCCTCAAACACGAAATGGCAGAAAAGACAAATAATCGCATTTCGTTTTTGGAAATTTACGAACTATTTGAGCCTGAAGGTCGTGTAGTGATGTTTCAAATACCCGCTGCGCCTAAGGGTGTTCCTACATCGTTTCAGGGACATTTTTACGGACGAGAGGGCGAGTCGTTAGGTGCGCTTAATATGAACGAATATGAGGCTATCCGCCGTCAGCAAGGTATCGAAGATTGGAGTGCCGCGATAGTTCATAATGCCAATATTTCTGACCTCGACCCGAAGGCTATTGTAGTAGCGCGATACAATTTTAAATTCAAATTTCCGCACCTTGCTAATGATGTTGACACATGGGACGATATTACTTTTTTGAACAAAGCAAAAGTTACGGAAAAGGGAAAAATCACCCGCACAGCCATCCTATTGTTAGGCAATGACGAAAGTGATACCTATATCAATCCATCACAAGCGATTATCCGATGGATATTGAAAGATGCAAAAAATAAAGAACGGGATTATCTTATAGCAGGATGTCCACTACTATTGGCTATTGACGCTGTTTACGCTAAAATACGCAACGTCAAGTACCGTTATATCCGCGGAGGCACGTTGTTTCCCAACGAAATGGACACTTACGAGCCGTTTGTCATTCGCGAAGCCATCAACAACTGCATTGCGCATCAAGACTATACGCTAAACGGACGTATCAATGTGGTAGAATTTGACGACCATCTTGTGTTTTCTAATCTTGGCTCGTTCATTCCCGGCAACGTAAAAAAAGTGATTGATGAAAACGTTCCTTACGAAAACGTCAGAAATCCGTTTTTGGTGCGTGCTATGTTCAATCTCAATCTTGTAGATACGATTGGGAGCGGAGTCAGAAAAATATTCAACTATCAGCGTGAACGATTTTTTCCTATGCCCGATTACGAACTCTCGGAAAACCGCGTGAAAGTAATAATTACAGGAAAAGTTACCGACACAAGATACGCCAAAATATTAGAACATAACTCCGATTTGTCATTGGATGACGTGCTTTTGCTCGACAAAGTCCAGAAACAGAAACCGTTAACAAAAGATGAAGAAAAATATTTGAGAAAACTGAAACTGATTGAAGGGCGCAAGCCGAATTATTATTTGTCACTCAGAAGCATCGAAAAGATAGATGAAAAAGCAACCAAAACATACGACAAGCAGGATTATATAGATTTGATATTGAGGCATATAAAGAAAAATAAGTCTGCTACGCGCAAAGATATTGACGAGTTACTTTGGGATAAATTACCTGAAGAAATGGACGATAAGCAGCGGAAAATAAGAATTACAAATTTTGTATCAAAATTACGAAAAATGAAAGTTATCAAAAATATAGGAACTGATAAAAATTCTCAATGGGTTTTTGTTGACAACAAAAATTATAAGTAAAATATAAGTAAAATATAAGTAAACTTATAAGTAAAATGCATTTAAAATGGTGATTATAAGGTTTATAATAATTGATGTTTTCAGAAAAATTATAAGTAAAATATAAGTAAAAATATAAGAAAAAAGCACCTAAAACGGTGATTATAAGGCTAATAGAAATTGATGTTTTCAGAAAATTTTATAAGTAAAAAATTTGTAAGCAAAATTTATAAGTAAAATATAAGTAAAAATATTAGTAAATTAGAAGTAAACAGCATTTAAAGCAGTGATTATAAGGCTAATATAAATTGATATTTTCGTAAAATTTATAAGTAAAACATAAGTAAAACATAAGTAAAAATATAAGTAAACAGCACTTAAAGCAATGATTATAAGGCTAATATAAATTGTTTTTTTCAGAAAAATTAATAAGTAAAAAGCATTTAGGAGTCGTGAAAAATATAAGTTATAACCAATAAAAGCATTCCGTTAGGAATGCAACGCTTGGTAGAAAATTAAAATGTCGAGATTCCTCTGCATTCCGTTAGGAATGCATCCCTAACGGGATGTAAAAAATAAAAACCGTTATAAGAAAAAGTATAAGAAAAAAGCATTTAAAGCAATGATTATAAGGCTAATAGAAATTGATATTTTCGTAACATTTATAAGTAAAACATAAGTAAAAATATAAGTAAACAGCATTTAAAGCAATGATTATAAGGCTAATAGAAATTGATATTTTCGTGAAATTTAGAAGTAAAAACAGAAGTAAATTAGACGTAAACAGCATATAAAACGGTGATTATAAGGTTAATAGAAATTGATATTTTCAGAAAAATTAATAAGTAAAATTATATGATAGAAAAAAAAATCACGGTCATTAAGCCAAAAGCGGGCTTATTGGATATCGATTTTAAGGAATTAATTCGATATAAAGACCTGATTTATATGTTTGTAAGACGTGATATCGTGACACAATACAAACAAACGATACTCGGACCTATCTGGTGGTTTGTAAATCCGATATTGACAACCCTGATATATATGGTCGTTTTTGGCGGAATTGCAAAAATTTCAACCGATGGACTTCCGCAACCTCTCTTTTATCTGTCGGGGATATGTTTATGGAACTATTTTTCTACATGTTTAAACCAAACATCAGGAACATTTACCGCAAACGAATATATTTTTGGTAAAGTCTATTTCCCAAGACTCATTATGCCTATAACAAACGTTATTTCGGGACTTATAAAAACTGCAATACAACTTATTTTGTTTTTGGCTATATACTTTTTCTACATATTTCAAGGTGCTGATATTCAGCCAAATATATATATTCTTTTGTTTCCTTTATTAATTATAATGCTTGCAGGATTAGGACTTGGATTTGGAATTATTGCTACATCAATGACTACAAAATACAGAGATTTAAGCATTCTTTTAAGTTTTATCGTCCAATTATGGATGTATGCAACACCGATAATTTATCCGCTTAGCTTGTTATCACCCAAAATGCAAACAATAGCGATACTCAATCCGATAACTTCGATTATTGAAACCTTTAAATTTGCAACTTTGGGGCAAGGTACATTTAATTGGACGCACTTAGGATATAGTTTTGGTTTTATGTTTGTGGTGTTGTTTCTCGGAATAGTTTTGTTTAATAAAGTGCAAAGAAATTTTATGGATACAGTATGATAAAGTTCGAAAATATATCAAAGCAATATCGTTTGGGACTTGTGAGTACCCGAACATTGAAACATGACATAAATCGTTGGTGGCAAACAACCATTTTGAGGCGAGAAGACCCCTATTTAAAAATTGGCGAAACAAATATTCGTTCTCAAAAAGGAAATAGCGATTATGTGTGGGCGCTCCGAGATATAAATTTTTCGGTACAACAAGGAGATATACTTGGTATTATCGGAAAAAACGGTGCAGGTAAATCTACTTTGCTGAAAATTCTTTCACGTATCACAACTCCAACCACAGGAATTATCGAAGCACACGGAAGAATTGCATCACTTTTGGAAATTGGAACAGGTTTTCACCCCGAACTTACGGGTCGCGAAAATATTTATCTAAACGGTTGTATTTTGGGGATGACAAAACCTGAAATAAAACAAAAAATTGACGAAATAGTTGAATTTGGTGGCGTAAAGCGATATATTGATACCCCTGTAAAAAGATATTCATCGGGTATGATTGTCAGATTAGGATTTTCGGTGGCTGCACATCTTGAGCCCGATATTCTGGTCGTTGACGAGGTGCTGGCAGTGGGTGATGCTGAATTTCAAAAAAAAGCAATTGGAAAAATGCAAGATGTCGCTAATTGTGGACAACGGACTATTTTATTTGTAAGCCATAATATGAGCGCAGTTCGGAAACTTTGCAATAATGGCATTTTATTGGAAGATGGTAAAATAATCTTTTCTGGAAATATTTCTGAAGTTATTGATAAATACCTAGAAACTGATATTAATTTTGAACGTACAAATATCTATCATCCTAAAAATAACATTGTTAAAGAAGTATCGGCACGTCAAATCAGAGATAAAATTGTTATGACGCTTAAATATGAAAGCGACACCCCCATTAAACAGCCAAATTTTGCATTTACTATTTATGATAATTACGAAAACCCTTTATTTGGAACTAATACCTACAAGCACGGAATAACTGATTTTGGAATTAGTAGAAAAAAAGGCGAGGTAAAAATTGAACTTATTGCTCCTTATCTTGTTAACGGCTCGTATCCTGTGTCAATGTGGCTGTGCGATGGTGCTGCAGTAGAAAATTCAGACGATATTTTCCAAGGTGAAAAGTGCCTGGTTTTAAATATTGAAAATATGAACGATACTTTTATTTATGACGACCCTAATGATGGACCTATTATTCCTGTTTTGAAATATACATTTTCATAAATAAAAATTTAATTACAAACAAGTTCGTGGCTAAATAATTAGATTTTTATCAAACAATTATACTTTTTTATAAAAAAAATTTTGTGATATAAAAATAAATAAATATTTTTGCAAAAATTTTAAAGTTCTTTTGAACAAATAATGAATTTTCATAACTAACTAAATAATAATAAGATGAATTTTAACGACTTGAATTTAAAATTAAAACTAATAATTAGTTTTAGCATCGCGATAATAATAATGATTATCAGCGGAATGATGAATTTTGTCATCATGAACAACATTATCAAAGATATTGACAGGCTGAATTCTTACAGCATTGTCAAAGAGAAAATTTTTGACAGCGACCTGAAAGTACGACAATTGATTGAAACAAAAGATTTGAAACTTTTGACACCAATTTCGGACAACATCGAAATTATAGAAGAATCAATGAAAACTATTATCGCCAGCGTCAGAGTAAAGGCAAACCGAGAACTCGGTGAAAAATGTCTCAAAGACATCGCCACTTATAAAAAAAACTTATTAGAACTATCGCAAAGTTTTGAAGGTAGAAAAAGAGTAGAAAAAGAAGTACACCAACTTACTGAAGAACTTACTGCTATCTACAATAACGTTTTTGAAAGAAGAACAGGAATTGAAATTTTAGCTGTTAATCGAGAAAATTTAAAAATGCATTATTCGGCAATTTGTTTCATCGAATCAAACGGAGACCCATTATATGAAACGGCATTCAGAAATTATTTCAATAATTTTAAAAATTCTGTAAAAAGAAATAATTTAAGAGAAATTGAACCATTCATTGATAAATATCAAAAATTATGGGCAGATTTAAAAGAGACAATTAATACAGAAAATTTTGCTAAAGTTGACCTTTTTCAAAGTTCTGACGATTTCCAGAATAGTGTGAATTTAATGAACGACGGACTAGTTGTTTTGTTGAGAGATAGAGTCTCAGATACAATTTTTGTTGTTATTATTGGAATTGTATTCTGCATTTTGTTAAACGCAATTGTTGTTGCATTCATTATTAGGTCGTTGCTGCATATTGTTAATAAATGTTTATACACTGCCGAACAAGTCGCTGACGGCAACCTTCAATTGAATTTTGACCAAAAATCAATTGAACGCAAAGATGAATTCGGACTTCTACTCAAATCAATGAAAAATATGGTGGATAAATTGAGCACTCTAGTTGGAAATATCAGAGAAAGTGTTACGCATGTTAAAGATGCGGGCGAAATTATAAACAATAGTTCGCAAGTTTTGTCGCAAGGAGCAAACGAGCAAGCATCTTCTTTAGAAGAAGTTTCCAGTTCCATGGAACAAATGGCGGCAAACATTCAGCAAAATACGCACAACGCTCAAAATGCAAACACAATTACAACAAACGTTACTGAAGGATTGAGTAAACTTATGACAGCAGCCGATAACAACCAAAAAGAAGCAAAAAAAATATCAGAAAAAATTACAATTATTAACGATATTGCTTCTCAAACAAATATTCTTGCACTTAATGCTGCTGTTGAAGCCGCAAGAGCAGGCGAACACGGAAGAGGATTTGCAGTTGTTGCTACAGAAGTACGAAAATTAGCCGAACGAAGCAAAAACGCTGCAGACGAAATAATTTTACTCGCAGATAATACATTAAAAACAGTCGAAGATTCAGGAAAAATTGTTAAAAATATTTTACCCGAAATTGACAAAACCGTTAATCTTGTCAAAGAAATTGCAACTGCAAGTCTCGAACAAAACGAAGGTGCCGCGCAAGTGAATAATGCCATCCAACAACTTAATCATGTTGCCCAGCAAAATGCAGCCTCAAGTGAAGAATTAGCAAGTAATGCTATTCTTTTGAACGAACAATCAGATATACTCAACGACGCTATTAGTTACATTAATCTTGATAGGTAAATAATTTTTGCTATTATTTCTAATATATTGAAATATAACTGTTTATTGGTGTGTACTTCACTAAAAATACACAAAAGTAATGAAAAAATTTTGGAAATAATAGATAGAATTCAATTATTTTATATACTTTTGCGCAAAAATTATTTTTTAAGAAGTTTTATGAATAAAAAACTGATAATAAATGTGATTATTATTGCAGCTATTTCAATATCAATAATTTGCGGCTGTAATAAAGATGTATCTGTGTCGAGTGTTTCCTTAAATATAGAAACGCTAATTTTAGATATTGGTTCTACTGAAACCTTAGTAGCAACTGTTTCGCCAAAAGATGCTTCCAATAAGTCGATAATTTGGGAGAGTTCCAATCAAGGTGTCGCGTCTGTATTGCAAAATGGACTCGTAACCGCTTTATCAAGCGGGACAACAACCATTGTCGTTTCAACTAATGACGGTGGCAAATCAACAAGTTGTATTGTTACAGTGCGTCCCTCCGGCGAACCCGATTTAGTATTTGTCGAAGGTGGATATTTTAAAATGGGATGTATTGTTAACGAAAAATGCAACGAAAATGAAGATCAACATCCTTTTGTTACCCTTAGTGATTTCAGTATTTCGAAATATCCGATAACACAAGCGCAATGGGTTTCCATTATGGGTGATAATCCCAGTTGGTTTGATGGGGATAATTTGCCCGTAGAATGTGTAAGTTGGAATGATGTTCAGGAATTTATCGAAAGGCTGAATTTGATTACAGGAAAAAGATATCGTTTGCCAACTGAAGCCGAGTGGGAATATGCTGCGCGAGGCGGAAACCAATCAAGTACCTACTTCTACAGCGGAAGTGACGAGATTGAAGATGTTGCATGGTATCTTTTTAATAGTAACCGAACAACTCATCCTGTTGGTTTCAAGTTGCCGAACATTCTGGGAATATATGATATGAGTGGTAATGTTTGGGAATGGTGCAGCGATTGGTACGCTGACTATAGTAGTGAAAACTCTACCGACCCGACAGGACCACAAACGGGAAATCAGAAAGTATTTCGCGGAGGAAGTTGGTGGGTAGACACCCAATTTGTTAACGTATTGTACCGAAACAGTGGTCAACCCGAATATAAAAATTTTGATCTAGGATTCAGGTTATTGCTGCCTTAAATTACAATTAATATTTATGAAAATTTCGATAGTTGGAACCGGCTATGTCGGTTTGGTAACGGGTGCTTGTATTGCCGAAACAGGTGCCGTTGTTGTTTGTGTTGATATTGACGAACAAAAAATTGAGCGTCTAAAACAAGGTATTATTCCAATTTATGAGCCCGGATTGGAAACCATTGTGGTCAATAATTACATGAAAAAACGTCTCTCTTTTACGACAGACCTCAAAGAAAGTTTAGAACAGGCAGAAGTTATTTTTATTGCAGTAGGTACGCCGCCAGGCGAAGACGGAAGCGCCGATTTAAGATATGTTTTAGAAGTAGCCCGACAAATTGGTATCAATATGACCGAATATCTTTTGGTAGTTACTAAGAGTACAGTGCCAATTGGAACATCCCTTAAAGTAAAAGCGGCAATAAAGAGCGAATTGGAAAAAAGAGGAGTTGATATTCCTTTTGATGTTGCCTCAAACCCCGAATTCCTAAAAGAAGGGAACGCAGTGGATGATTTTTTGAAACCCGATAGAATTATTGTCGGAACTGAAAGCCCAAAAGCCGAAAAATTGATGCGAAAATTATACAAACCTTTTGTTTTGAACGGACATCCGATGTATTTTATGGACATTACATCCGCAGAACTTACTAAATATGCCGCTAATTCAATGCTCGCTACCAAAATTAGTTTTATCAATGACATTGCTAATTTGTGCGAAATTGTTGGCGCGGATATTAATATGGTTAGAAAAGGAATTGGCTCTGATTCCCGAATTGGAAATAAATTTATTTATGCAGGAATTGGTTACGGAGGAAGTTGTTTTCCTAAAGATGTTAAAGCGATTATTAAGACGGCGGAAGATTTAGGTTATCCTTTGAGGTTGCTTAAATCTGTTGAGCAAATTAACAACGACCAAAAGAGAGTTATAGTTGATAAAATTGTTAAATATTTCAATAATGACCTAAAAAACAAAACAATAGCGATATGGGGATTGGCATTTAAACCAAATACAGATGATATCAGAGAAGCACCTGCTATTGTGATTATCAACGAATTACTCAACAAAGGCGCAACAGTTAATGCCTACGACCCTGTTGCCATGAACGAAACTAAAAAAGTTCTTAACGATAAAATTAAGTATGGAAAAGATGCTTATGATGTTCTGATTGAATCTGACGCATTGTTGTTGGCTACTGAATGGTCAGAATTTAGAATGCCTAATTTTAAAGTGATGGAAAAATTAATGAAAACAAAAGTGATTTTTGACGGTAGAAATATTTTTGACCCAACAGAAGTCAAAGAATATGGATTTGATTATTTCGGAATAGGGGTTAGAGGTTAGTGGTTAGTGGTTAGTGGTTAGTGATTAGTGGTTAGTGATTAGTGGTTAGTGATTAGTGATTAGTGAAAAAAAGTAAAAATGAAAAATTTGTGATAATTAGTGTATTTCGGTAAACTCAATAACAATTTCAATCAATTCAATAACAAATTAGTGGCTAAATAAAAACAAATGAAAATATATTATGAACGCAATGGAACACAAAATAACTGAAAACTGAAAACTGAAAACTGAAAACTTTTATTGCGCCTTTGCGTTCTCAACTTTGCGACTTTGCGTTAAAAAAAGTGAATGAGTAAATGAGTGAATGAGTAAATGAGTAAATGAGTGAATGAGTAAATGAGTGAATGAGTAAAAGAATTAAAGATGAAAAGAATATTAATCACCGGCGGAGCGGGTTTTATAGGTTCGCATCTTTGCGAAAAATTGTTAAACGATGGAAACGAAGTAATTTGTATTGATAATTATTTTACGGGCAGTAAAAAAAATATTGTTCATTTGCTTGATAATCCTTATTTTGAGTTAATTCGTCACGATATAGCTCACCCTTATTTTATCGAAGTTGATTATATTTACAATTTGGCTTGTCCCGCATCCCCTGTACATTATCAGTACAATCCCATCAAAACTATAAAAACATCTGTGATGGGAGCAATAAACATGCTTGGTTTGGCAAAACGAATAAAAGCCAAAATATTACAGGCATCAACAAGTGAAGTTTATGGAGACCCACTTTTGCATCCACAGCCCGAACATTATTGGGGAAATGCAAATCCAATAGGACTGAGATCCTGTTACGACGAAGGAAAACGTTGTGCCGAAAGTTTATTTATGAACTATCAGAAACAAAATAACGTCAAAATTAAGATTATCAGGATATTTAATACTTACGGTCCAAAAATGCATCCCAATGATGGAAGAGTTGTTTCTAACTTTATTGTGCAGGCTTTGAAAGGAGAACCAATTACAATTTTCGGAGATGGTACACAAACCCGCAGTTTTCAATATGTAGATGATTTAATAACAGCAATGATGAAAACAATGGAAACGGCTGATGATTTTGTTGGACCGATTAATATTGGAAATCCAAACGAGTTTTCCATGCTTCAACTTGCGCAAGAAGTAATTGATTTAACGGGAACAAAATCCAAAATTGTTTACAAACCATTGTCCGCAGACGACCCTCTACAAAGATGTCCTGATATTTCCTTAGCAAAAAAGATTTTAGATTGGCAACCCAAAATTGAACTTCGAGAAGGCTTGTCAAAAACCATCGAATATTTTGAAAAAGAGTTAATTAATGTTTAAAATTAGATATTTATAATAAATGAAAGGAATTATATTAGCGGGAGGCTCGGGGACGCGCTTATATCCTGCAACAAAAAGCATTTCAAAACAGATTATTCCTGTTTTTGACAAGCCGATGATTTATTATCCTTTGTCGGTATTGATGTTAGCACACATAAGAGAGATTCTCATTATTTCAACTCCCCTAGATTTGCCATTATATAAACGATTATTTGAGGATGGCTCAGATTGGGGATTAAAAATTTCCTACGCCGAACAACCCTCACCCGACGGATTAGCACAAGCTTTTATTATTGGTGAAAAATTCATTGGAAATGACACCGTTTGCCTTGTACTCGGAGACAATATTTTTTATGGTTACAACTTTGGAAAACAACTACGAGATGCCGCTCAAATTAAAGAAGGTGCAGTCATTTTTGGCTATTACGTGAACGACCCTCAAAGATACGGAGTCGCTGAAATAGGTAAAGACGGAAAAGTTATTAGTTTAGAAGAAAAACCGCAAATACCTAAATCTAATTTTGCCGTTACAGGACTTTATTTTTATGGTAATGATGTCATTGACAAAGCAAAAAATTTAAAACCAAGTAAGAGAGGTGAACTTGAAATTACAGATTTAAACAAACTTTATTTAGACGAAAAACGTCTGAATATGAAAGTTTTAGGACGAGGAATAGCATGGTTAGATACAGGAACTCACGATAGTCTTTTACAAGCCGCTAATTTTATCGCTACAATTGAAAGCAGACAAGGATTAAAAGTTTCATGTATCGAAGAAATCGCATACCTACAAGGTTTTATTGATAAAGAACAACTACTTTATCTTGCTAAACAATTAGAAAAAAATGAATATGGACAATACCTGTATAAGGTTGCAAAAGAAGACTTTATATAAAAATGTTGAAAAGTAGTGCTTCAAAACATTTTTTCTACAACAAATATTATTAAATTGATGAATGAAATATATTTTTTGTTATACCGTAAACTTATCTTCCATTTCTGTATATTTTCAAACACTTTGTAACCAACTATCTCAAAGAGGACACAATGTAATTGTAATAACCGACAGAAACATTAAAGAACGATGCCTTTTGGAAGATTCAGTAAAAATGTTTGATTGGCCTAATGTGCGTCCTGTAAAATTTGCGGATTTTCGTTTCTTTTCTCGGTTGGTAAAAAGTGTACGCCCTATTGTTTTTTTGCGCCACCTAAACCGCCAATTTGACTATTCTTAATAAATAAATCGTTAAAGTTTACACAATTCTCTGAATCTTCGCTTTCTGAAAGCGATATAGTGCGTAAAAGTAAGTCGTGCAATTCGACCTGCCCCCGAAAGTGCTGAAATATCATCGTTCGGAGCAACCTAGCATTCCATTTGAGAGCGGAGCACTTGAATCAGCGTAAATATGAAAAGAAACAAATTAATAAAGACTAAAACAACAGGCGGTGCTGTTTTTTTTAGTAAAAATCTTAAAAATTTTTATTATTTTTTTTGGAAATAAAAAAAATCATTTATATTTGCACCGCAAAAAAAGGGTTTGAGTTTTGCAGAATGCACACTATTCAAAGGATTGAGGAAGATTTGGAATTGAAAAATACGAAATTCAGACAAAAAAATTAAAAAGGGCGCTTAGCTCAGCTGGTTCAGAGCATCTGGTTTACACCCAGAGGGTCAGCGGTTCGAATCCGTTAGCGCCCACAAAAATAAAATGCTAACTGTTTGTAAATAAATAAGTTGGCATTTTTTGTTGGATGATTTTGCCGACTTTTTGCCAATTTAGTTAAAAAATTATGCTTTTTTATCATGAAAAAATTGCTCAACTACCGAATAAGTTTTTTTAACATCTACATACGTAACAGTTTTTATCGAAATAAATCAACAAAATTATTTTTCTTTTTTTCTTTTTTAGCAACTACTAACTTTGGACAACAACCGTCATTAAGTCCACAAAATATTTTCCCTGACCCTATGATTCCCAAAGTTTGGCACGAAACTTTGCCCACTCAAGATATTGCATTGGATATGAGAAAACGTATATTAAGAGATGAAAATTTTAACACTTATTCCATGGAATATTACTTGGCTGATAAGAGTTATTTTGTGCCAGTTTCAATGATGATAATAAGAAAAGAACCGAAATTTCCCTCTTTGAAACCTCAAAAATTTTATTCTAATAAAGATAAAAATTTTGAAAATATTTTGAAACCCACATCACAGATTTATGATGACGCAATGGAGTTATTTCAAACACGAAAGCATAGTTATGAAATGTTACTCAGAAGTTTAAGTAGAAACAATCCGCAATTAGTTGAATATAATTGGAATGACGTTGCTGACCCACCTAAAATAAAGCGGCGGGATATGCCCAAAAATCAAGAAAAAATTCAAGCAATGTTAGATGAAATAGTGGCGCAACAACCCATTATTGTTACTAACAGATTAAAAAAAATTGAAGTTAAAGAACCTAAATGGAAATGTTCCGGTTCAGAATATTTGACTATTGCTCAAACATATATCAAAAATTGGGTACAAGGTGGAGAAAGTTCGCAATCTTTCCAAAGTGATTTGACTCTTACCGCTAAATATTCTTACGATAATGTGAATTGGAAAAATGAACTTAGACACAGAGTAGGACTCCTTTCTTATAAACAAATTGATTATGATTTTGATAATGAGACATCAAAAGAGATGCATCAAACAAGATTTAATGAAGATGTTTTTGAATTGAAAAGCCAATATGGTTATAAAGCCTCAAAAAAATGGGACTATGGGCTGTTGTTTAAGTTATATACTCAATTTTTCAAAGGATACCTTGAAGGCGATTTTGTTAAAGAAGAACCTATATCGGCGTTTTTGTCTCCCGGTTATATCACACTCGCAGCGGGAATGAACTATACAACAGGAAAAAACAGCAATTTTGCTCTACTTATTTCACCTGTAACCGGCGAAATTACAATGGTTTTAAGTTCCGAAATTGACAAAACTCTCTTTTCAATCGAACAAAATAGACATACAAAATTTGATGTGGGTGCATCGCTAACTAACACTTTTCAGTGGCAAATTGATAACGATTTTAAAGTTATTTCATCGGCATACCTTTTCTACGATTATTTTGAAAAAGAAAAAAAAATAAAAACTTATTGGGATTTGATTTTAGAAATGAGAATCAACGTTTATTTTAGTGTCAGAATTACAGCAAATTTCAGATATTATGAAAACGAACTTTATAAACTTCAAACAAAACAAAATATGGGACTCGCATTTAGATATATTTTATAAGTAATAGTTTTATTATGAGCATTAAAAGCAATATTAAAAGAAATTCAAAAATTGGAAAAAAAATTATTATTACATTTTTTATCCTATCGTTATTTTCGATGATGATATTATTATTAATAATTCGTTATCAGAAAGTTATTTACGGTACGAATGTCAACTTAGGCGATTTACAAGAAGCCGAGTTATATATTCCATCAAATCCTACTTTTTCAGAAGTGGTCGATATTTTACAGTTTTCGGGATATATTATTGATATTGACAATTTTATTTGGCTTGCCGAGCGTAAAAATTACCCCGCTAATGTTAAAGGCGGTAGATATATTTTGAAAAACAACACAAGTAACAACGATTTGGTTAATATGTTAAGAGGTGGGAAACAAACTCCTGTGAATGTTATTTTTAACAATATCAGAACTTTCGAAGAACTTGCAGGAGTGTTGTCAAAACGTTTAGAGCCTGATTCTATTCATTTTATTGATAGTTTTTATGAAGAAGAGAATTTTAATAAATATGAATTCTTTAAATATAATTTTATTTCCATGTTTATTCCAAATACTTACCAAATTTATTGGAACACAACCACTGAAGAGTTTATAGCAAGGATGTTTCAAGAATATAACCGTTTTTGGAACGAAACACGTTTAGAATTAGCAAAAAATGCAGGTTTGACACCTTTAGAAGTATCAACTTTAGCATCTATTGTTGATGAAGAAACCGTTAAAAACGACGAGAAACCAAAAGTGGCAGGACTCTACATTAACAGACTTAATAAAGGAATGAAATTACAAGCAGACCCAACTATTAAATTTGTATTAGGAAATTTTTCAATAAACAGAATTTTAAACCGAGATTTGTTAATAGAATCTCCATACAATACCTACTTATATGAGGGTTTACCACCCGGTCCAATTAGGATGCCATCCATACAAGGAATAGATGCAGTATTGAATTTTGAAAAACACGAATATCTTTTTATGTGTGCAAAAGCCGATTTTTCGGGCTATCACGAATTCGCTAAAACAGCATCACAGCACAACAGAAACGCCGCTAAATATCATTCCGAATTGCAAAAAAGAAAAATTTTTAGATAAATCTGTGGTGAGTAGTCAGTAGTCGGTAGTCAGTAGTAAGTAGTTAGTAGTGAGATTTCAGTAGTGAGGGCTAAAAACTATTCATGGTCTCGCTGGATCTGTGTGTGCGACCCTTGCGATCGCACAATCACCATCCTGTAGTTTATTGTAGGGGCGAGGCTTGCCCTCGACTTTTTTATTCTAAGCAATCCTCTTTGTTATATTTTATCAAGGGTTGCCCCTACAATGTTGGGTATCGTTGTATATGCGACCCTTGCGGTCGCACAATTACCATCCCGTAGTTTATTGTAGGGGCGAGGCTTGCCCTCGCCCTTTTTATTCTACGCAATCCTCTTTGTTGTA